>PUNP01000149.1 GCA_003551785.1 Candidatus Brocadiaceae bacterium
CTTCCACGACCTTCTTAACAGTGAAATAATACCGTCCCTTTGCTTCAAGGTTATCGATATATTCTGCGATGGAGCCCATGAACTCGTCCCTTTATTAATATGCCGCTATTTTCCCGTATTGATTGAGTCTTCATCTGCACAATATAACGGAATGTGTTGCTTTGTGCAAACATCAACTCAGGATGAGTGGGGGAGCGGGCAAATATTTACACGCAATTTCAGACGAATATAGTTTTCTGGGTAGTCTTCTGGGTAGTTTTCAGGGTAGTTATCTGGGTAGTTATCTGGGTAGTTTTTCTTCGATAACAATCTGAGCAGATTTTTCCTTCACGCCCGTCATACGCCTCAGCGACATATCGTGGTCTGCCCCGAATGTGAGACCTTATTCAGGTTGAAGCCTATCAGTCAGGTAACTCCTCAAGCTTAAGAGAAATAAAATCGATTACCGATGACACTTTCTCAAGCAATTTTTTCGTATATCCAACGTCTTTTTTCTCCAAGGACTGGATATGAATTCTATTGCGTGTTTTACGGACATATTCCATTTTACTAAATTCTTCTTGAGATACGATTTTGTGCTTTTTACAATACCTATTCAGTTCCATAAAAGTAACTGCATCGACGTTTTTTGTCTCTTCTTTTTTTTCACAGATAGCCAGTCTGTTACTGCTTCCTTCACATTTAAATTTCTGACTTAACTGCTGTCTTGACTTAAAGATAACAGATTCCGCAACCGGCAGGCTATTTATGAAAGAATGGCGTTTGACCAATTCATATACCAATGCTTCTGCAACCGAAGAGGCCAACAAAGTTGCTACTTTATAATACCCGCTTCTGGCCGGTGGGGGAACTTCTTGGGCATGCACATACTGAACAGCAATCAGCTTAATATTATGTTCGATGTTTTCCTTGAGAGTCGAGTCGGAAACGCCGTTGGTGAGACTTTTCGATTTTGACATAATCAGCCTCTCTTCCGTGCTCTTTCAAGGGCTTTTCCGAGGGAGGGTAGGCCTTCATCTTTCAGATAATTCTCCAGCTTTTTATCTGACCTGGCCCCAAAATTGACATTATACTCTTTTTCGATCTTGCCAATACGCGTGTCTCCTCTTTTTTTTTGGAACCGTCCCTTTTTTGTTCTTTTAGCCATAATTGGACTCCCATCAAAATGTGCCGCTGTTGCCGCTTATTTTATGTTAACCTATATTCAGTTTAAGCTACCTCGGAAAAAATGTCAATAATGCCGATTTCCCTCTTATGCCTTTGCTTCACAAGAATGCAGCACTCTGCCTGATACCCGGCATAATGTTATAACCGACATGTAGAAGCATCATATTTTGAAGTTTCTTCCCGGGCCCTGCCTTTTTCTCCCCAGTTTTCTCCCTAGTTTTTTCCCTAGCTTTTACCCTGGATTTTACCTTGGGGTTACCCCGAACCGAATGCTCATTTTCACCCGTAATATGCTGAGGATGAGCATTAAAAGCTAACATCAAAACGGACAATCCGTAGTCAAAAACGGGCGGTTCAATCCCATGCTCCGAGCATTCGCTGTGAATTTTTTCAATGCCCCTCCCCATGATTTACAATTTTGTGATATATACACGGGGTATCAAGTATCGGCCTCCACACACGCCACTATTTTCCCGTATTGACTGAGTCTTCATCTGCACAATATAACGGAATGTGTTGCTTTGTGCAAACATCAACTCAGGATGAGTGGGGGGCGGGGCGGGCAAGAATTTACACAATTTCGGACATGCCCGCCTTAAATCCAGTTTTTCGAGAGACTCTGGAGATTTTTTGAGTGACTCAGAATTACAGTCTGCACTTCGCTATTGCGGACGTGCCCACCTATTACACATTCACCTAACACAACTCGATTGGAATGCGGGTCTTAGCCCGGAGGATATCGGACCAAAAATCGAAAATAGTATGTATTTTGTTAGAAGTGTTCATCCGGAAGAAGCTTTTCACTTATTTTTAAGATACTTTTCGTGAGCTTTATTGACACCCTCCACAAACTTTTCCCATTCATCAAACCGGAAACCGCAGCTTGCCGACACGTCGGCGGAAGCGATAAAAAGTCCGATTTCATCTTCTTCCATCTCCACGCCCATCGACAGCACATCACCGATCTTTTTTTCTTCAAGTAAAGATTTATTCATTGTCTTTCTCCTTTTCATTAAAAGGGAAATTTCCAGGTCTTACGCACGAGTTTTCTGCCAATATACTTGTTTTTTGCGCGGCGCGCTATACGCTTTGGATTGCCGCTTGAAACCTTCTCCACGTCATTTGCCATTCTCGCCAGCTTGTAGAGAAAACTTACTGTTTTACCCATTTTGTCGCTCCTTGAAAATTTTTCAAATTAGCTGGTTTTCAAAAATCCCATACATCATTAATATCAACATCCGGATCGTCATATCTATTGACTGTCGCGAGCCATTCTTCTTTTTCTTCTTTTATCCTTTCTTTCATGTCGTCATATGCATCCGTTGATATTTCACCCCGCTGAAGCATAAACTGATAAAACTTCTTCAGACTTGCGATATTGCTTTTTATACTGGTTTTGCTCGCCCACCCCGCTTTGCTGATGAACCAGTAGCCGAGAAAATAGCCGATCTCTTCCACCCCTTCAGCAGCGCTTTTGACATCCCGATTGATAAGGAATGGATCAAGGTAAAATTCGACATTGCTGACATGGTTGTTGATTACTTTATCAGAAAGTCCTTTTTCAACAAGCCATTCCCTGAACTCGGGAATTAGCCGTTTACATTCATCTCTCAACGCATCAATTTCATTTTCTTTATTATCTTCGAACATAGCCGTCTCCTTGGTTTTTTACAACAGTTGCTCCAGTTTATCCTTCGACACATTCTCAATCAACACTTTCTTGTCACGTGATTTCCGGCCGGAAACTATCTTCACATTCCGCCCGCTGATATCGAGTTCATCTGCAAGCAAATCACATACCGCCTTATTCGCCTTGCCGTCTTGTGGTGGCGCGGTCACTGCTATTTTGACTTTACCGTCATGCTCGCCACGAATCGCATCCAAACCCGCCCCGGCGGAAACATGAATCGGCAATATATATCCGGATGGTGTTTTTTTCAGTTTTATCAATTACATTTTACGCGTTTTATCCACAAGTTTATTTTTCAGCTCAATTTCGCGTTCTATACTGGCCTTTAGTTTTGCATTTTGCTTTTCATAATCCTTTCGCAACCGGTCAGTTTCGGATAATGTTTTCTTCAGTTCTCTTTTGCGTTCAATGCTGTCCTGGAGCTTCACGATTTGCTGTTCACAATCCTTGCGTATCCGGTTATTCTCTGCCCGCAATCGTTCGTTTTCCGCCAGCAATCGTTCCTTTTCTGCTTGCAAGTCTCTTGCTTCATTCATAGTCAAAACCTCCATAAACAGACTTTCGTATGTTGCCGCCATAGCGCCTTTCGCTACAGAATTCGGCATTCCCCAGATCGCTTCCAACCGTTCTGATATTCTACAATTCTTTCTGACATAACGGGGCTACCTCCGTGATATTCTTGAAGTTCAGAATCGGTTGCGGTTAGGTTTTTATGTTTGTTTTTTAGGTGCATAAGTTGATCCAAACTTACCGGATTGATTTATCAATCTACCTCAATAAAGTTTTCCGTCCCCATTCATCAAACATATTTATAAAGCTTCCTGCAAACGGTGTCCAACTCACGTTGCCATTCTTCGTTATCATAAAAAATCAAAGGGCCTTCCCCCGCATCGATTTCGTCAATCAGCATCTGATATGTTGACTTTGATTTATCTTCAAATTCATCCACTGCTTTTTCCACAATATATCCGCCCAGAGCCTGTAACCCGTTTGAATATCGCCTCTGTGTCGTTTTGGATTTGCTGTCCAGATCGGCGGAATCCCAGAAAGTAGTGAAAATATCCAGTAATTCACGAGATACCTTCGCCTCCTTTTTAGGCTTCAGTCCGATTTCCCAGTCTTCTGTCCATGTGTTATTTGGTCTCATAGCTCATGTTAATCCCTGTCGATATAAACGAAAGCCTGCTTTATAAGCTCTATCGCCATTTCTACCTCACTGATTCTCCTACGAATACTGCCAAAGCGCCTTATCCAACGTCCGCATATTCACATCCGCCTTCGATGCTATTTCTCTGCAATATTCTACGCAGGTCCACCAAAACCCGAATTTATATTGTATTGGCATATCCATCGAAACAGACCACTGTGCCCGGTAATCAAGAATCGGATATAGGTCTTTATGAAAGAAGTGAAGGATGACTGATGCCGTTGGCCAGCCCACACCGTCCAGAACAGTCAGGCTTTCAATTCGTGCTCTTTCGTTTACCGCATGTAAAGCGAAATATGTTATTTACCGAACATAATCATCCGGATTTTTATTGACATTTCCTGCACTTCGTGGCGCTTTCCATTGAGCAACCCTCTGCAAATCGGATTGGGATAAATACCCATGATTTTCTATATTGCGTTTAATCTCATGTAATTCGTTGTCGGTTTCACCATAAGCGTATCGACCGGATATGTTACGGACATCTTCTATATTGAAACGCAATTTCGGGTTGATTGCAGGAGTATGTATTTCAAACATCCACTCAATTCCCACCAATATTAATGAACGACTGGCTTATATATTCCTTCGCCATTTCTAAGTCGCTTTCATCTTCTACCGAAACTTCAAAATCGCCTGTACCGAAGTGCCCAATATTGCTTACATCCCTGCATTTGTCCGGAACAGTGTCCAATGTTGACACATCGATTTTGAGAAAAAGTAAAATCTTGGTCTTATGAATCTCCATGCAAACAAAGTTCTTGGATATCTTATAGGCGATATAGTATTTCTTCGGTACTTCTTCAACTGATTCATCCAGGTTCAATATGTAGTCTTGCAAGTCAGCAACCATTTCTCGCTTGTTCTTTTTTATCTTATTAAAATGGTCTTCTACATTATATTCTCCAGTAGCCCGAGTCATTGCTGCTTTTTTGCCTGCTGCTACCATTTTGGGGTTTTTAACGGGCGAAGATTCATCAGCTGCGGCTGCAAATGCTGTCCTTTTAAAAACCTCTTCAAACAACAAGGCATCGTTCTCATAGTATTTGTATTGCCAGAGTTCAATGTTTGATCCCATCATCTCAACGGCGTGGAAATCGAACTTTTTA
>PUNP01000644.1 GCA_003551785.1 Candidatus Brocadiaceae bacterium
AACCACACCTGCCGCTCACTGAACAAATCGGTGTCTTCATAGTCCGTTTCCGGGAAGTCGGCCGTTTCTGTAGATTTCAGTTCGACGAACCCTCTGCCGAGCACGACCTGTATTTTGCCTTTATCACCGTAAAAATACTCTTCAAGCAACGGGATAATATTTCTGCGGAAGACGCGCCTGAGTCCCACCGCATCTTCGATATCCAGAAAATAGGAATGGCCGATCTGGTGGTCTTTATCCAGCAGTTTTTCGATACGATGGTTGATCTTTTCCAGCAGTTCGGGCAAGTAGAATTCGCTGCCCTCTATCCGGAGAATCCCATTCGGTAGATGTCCTTCTTTTTCGATAATTTCCGGGCAGGGCCTGAGTTCCTCGAAGCAGAACCGGCGTCTCAAAGCGGTATCCAACGCCTCAACGCTCCGATCAGCAGTATTCATCGTGCCGAAGATATAGAGATTGGGCGGGACCCCGAATTTTCCTTTGGAATAAGGAAGATCAACTATAATTTCACGAAGATTGCCCAATCGTTTGTCCTTTTCAATCAAGGTGATGAGCTCTCCGAAAATGTTAGCAATATTTCCTCTATTTATCTCATCAATAAGCAGATAGTAGGGTTCAGCTTTAGAAAATTTTCGGGATCGCAGCTCCTTACTATCACGAAGGGCTTCCTGTAAATCGCTGTATCCTGCTAATTGCGCTGCCTTATCACAAGTATTATAAAAAACGCCCGGGGCTATTTCATAATCAACTTCTCCAATTTGTTCTGACTCATCTTCTTCATCTCCTTCCCCCCCTGAAAGTTTTGGTTTGATGCCTTCGATGAAATCTTCGTAATTAAACGACTGGTGGAACGTTATAAATTTGTAATATTTTTGGAGAATGTTTTTCACATCTTCTTCCTCAGTGGATACAAACCCTTTTTCTGCAAGACCCTCCAATAAAGAGTTCCATCTTCGACCACCGTTTAGTTCAACAAAGGCTTTTGTTTGAGAGGTGTTTAACAATATTGGTGTGTCAAACTGGTCAAGCCACTTCACCTCCAGTGTCTGAAAATCAAATGGTCCTTTTTTTGCTTTGTCAAAACTATAGTCTTCTTTTGATTCAGCAATCCCAAGGCACTTCTTTCCCGTGATTATGCAAAAGTAATCCCCCTTTTTAACCTTAGAAAACCTTCCTCTTATATTTCTATGTGGCACGTCCGGATCCAATTTGCTTAAATCTCCTAATTCTTTATCGCACCACTCATATCCCAATTGCGTTCCCTTTTTAAGTTCATTCCATAGATGCGCCCCCTTACCTGGTGCAAGATGCCAGAAAATTTTATTTAGATCTAAACTCCCTTTCCGGCCAACATCCTCCCCTATAGCCTTCTTATTCTCTAATTTTTCAGCCAGAGATAGTATTTTATAAGTTTTCCCAGTTCCTGGAGGACCGTAAAAAATCCGGTTTAGTATTTCTTTATCTTCTTGGACATCTGTAACTTTATTCTTTTTTAAGCCTTTTGATGCTCTGTCTTTGCCCATTGTTTCCAGCACCTCAAACTCTTCCTTCGTTGCCGAAAAATTCGTCCCCTGCCTTCCCACTTTCAGGTTTGCCAGTTCCGGCCTATCATTCAACTCATCTTTTCGAATGGGTTTATCCACAAGATTATGGGTAATTTTTACGGCGCACTTTAAACCGGCCGATTCATAGTCTCCGAGATTATATTTGTCGTCCTCTGCATCCTGATTCGTCTCAAAAGGCTCTTCGATGACTTCGCCCAGGGCATAGCATCCGCCGTTTTGCCCGGTCACCCAGATAATGACACGGTCTTTTTCGGATATATGGTCTTTATGTGCCCGCACGGACCATGTCAGTTCAGAGAATTCTTTAAGCGCTGCCTCGATATCATAATTGTCCGGATTGCACTGAAATACCCAATATTTGGCGTTTATGATGGCATAAATTGCAGAAAAAATCAGCGACTGGTAATCCAAAAACCCTCTTTTTATCTCAAAACCGAACTCCTGTCCGATACGTTCCACAGTTTCTTTAATATGTCTGTACAGCTCACCGGATGGTTTTGAGTCCCATCGGTTTTTTTCACCCAATATCTCCATGTATTTTCTGTATATGGATGGTTTTATAAAAAGCTCGTCATGTGGAAAAATCACAAAAAGATAATAGGTGATGAAAGCCCATTTGGCTTTTACGCTGATCGAATCGAGCCGCGACACGAATTCGTCTATACGCTCATAAACCGTTTTCTCACCGTATAGCAGGTTATAAAACTGGCGGGAAAAAGATTCTAAATCATCATTAATGGCACCAGCATACAGCACACTCAGATCGCCATCTTTATTGCCTACGTAAAGGAGGTTTTTACATCGGGCACCGACCAATTTCACATCATCATAAAATTCCTGAAATTGCTCCCCGTCAATCAAATTCCTGAGCCGTTCTTTATCCAATTTTTCCGACACTTCTTGGTGCAGCTCCAGCTTATATTTAATTTCCCACTCCAAATACTTGGGATCGTCAACGCCATCAAATTCCGGATACCAAATATCTAAGCCTTCAAGTATTTTCCCCGCTGTTTTTTTATAATCTGTCATCACCAATTCCTTAAAAAATTATCGCAACCGTCGGATTGCACGAGACAGGTTCTTCAGTCCGTCGCCCCAAGCCATTCTTTTTTACAAGAAACCCCTTCCAGTCATAGTATTCTGCAATCAGGTCTTCAAGATGAGACATTATTAAAAATCTCTCCTATGCGCGCATGTATTTCCTTCTTTTCGAGAGCCGCCTTTGGAACCACAAAAATCATGCTAAAAAGAAAAAGCTCCATCAGGATGCAGGATCAAAAAATCACCTTTATCGGCAATTTTAAAGCAACCGCCAATGCTTCCGCCATCTCGGCTGCTTAAGTGTTCATAAGAAACTTCTACGAGGACCTTTCCGACATAAAAATCACCCGTAATTCTGATTATCGCTGGTATTTTACCGGTATCTAAAGCCGCCCTGACAGGGCCACTTCTGGGTAGAAAATCATCTTGGTTGTCAATTTGCTCGACTTTTATTATGACCCTTTGGTTTTCATCCGTAACAATCGTTTGTGTTTTATTACAATTTACCTTAATCGTCTTATCTACTACTACAGGTTTATTTTTATGTAACTTAACTTCTCTTTTTCCTTGACCATCTTTTATATCTACATTGACGGCAAGATAAGATCCAAGAGATCGTTGACGATATATTTGTCTAACTTTAAAAAATTCCTTATATCCGCCATCATCTCGATATTTTAAAATGCCATCGTTACCTATGTACATGTTGGAGCCGAGCATAACAGCATAGGGGCGGATCATTTTAGGCAGTTTATCTTCAACATGTTTTTTTACCATTTCAAACATTTTATCCATGTTATGCTCTCCTTTGATAAGCACAAGTTAGCAAATTTCTAAATGCTTTTCTTCCTACGCTTGTTCATCACGTATCTTCGTAAATATCTCCTCTGCAAGCAAGGGAAACACCGTATTCTGGAACTCCTGATCATCCATATAGCGCGTTACGATTTCGTCGTTCTCCGACATACGCTGGATCATGAACGATTCGATCAGGTTTCGGATGCCTATCTCAAATTTGTCCAGCGGGTTGGCGTTCGCGGTCTGCACCACGCGCTCGTCACGGCACGCCTTCTCCTTGATCTGATCGAAAAACAGACCGTCCTCGTCCGTGAATTCGGTGCCGAACTTTTCATTGATAACTTCCACGATGTCCGATAGCGGCGCCTCCGGATCCTCAGACTTTCCCGTCCCCACATCCGTCGGCCCCTTCACCTCCACTTCATCGCCGGTATCAAGATCAATGGCACCGGAAGAAATTCGCTCCAGACGGTAATATCGCAGCTCGACATCGTCTTCCGGATGCACTTCCCTCAGCTCCCGGTCACTCGGAAGATGCGGAAGCAGAAACCTCCCGTAACTGTAAAGCTTCTCAAGCTCCGGGTCCGTCCAGGGCATGATCTGGCTCAGGAACGAATAGAGCCTGACATAACCGGTGAGCTTGTCGCGGAACAGGTCGCGCATGTCGTCGTCTTCCTGCTCCCGGAACCGGTCAACGGCCGGCTGAAGCTGCCTTTCCAGTTCGGCATGATCACCGGACGTGTGCCTGGACACCGGCTTGTAAAAAATGCGAGCAAATTGCTCGACCTCCGGCCAGTGATAAATATCCATCCCGTCAAGCTCGTGCTTGAGCGTTTCGAGCTGATGCGGATCGGAGGCCTCCTGAAGACTCGTCGTATCGTAGTAAGGCTTAAATGAAGCGTATATCTCTTCAGAATCGTTCACAAAATCAAGCACAAATGGTGAAGGCTTGCCCGGACAGGTGCGGTTCAGTCTCGAAAGCGCCTGCACTGCCTGAACGCCCGAGAGCCTCTTGTCAACATACATCGTGTGGAGAAGAGGCTGGTCGAAACCCGTCTGATATTTATTAGCCACCAGCAGAATCCTGTAATCATTGCTGTCGAACCGTTCCGGCAGCCGCGATTCGCTTATCCTGCGGCCAGTGTTCATGTCCACGTTCATTCCCGGTTCCGTATATTCGAGGCCGGTGTCCGGGTCCCTGACCGTTCCGCTGAACGCCACGAGCGGCCGCACGTCATCGTATTTATTCTCTTCAATGTAACGCTCAAACGCCAGCATGTAACGCACGGCGTGCAGACGCGAATTCGTAACCACCATAGCCTTGGCGCGTCCGCCGATCAGGTGTTTCACCTGTCGGCGGAAGTGTTCGATCATAATCTCCGTCTTCTGCTGGATATTATACGGATGCAGGCTCATAAATTTTGCGAGCGAGCGTGCCGCCTGCTTCTTCGGCAACTTCGGGTCGTCTTCAGCCGCTTTCACCAGCCGGTAGTATGTTCTGTACGTTGTGTAGTTCCTGAGCACATCCAGAATGAACCCCTCTTCGATCGCCTGGCGCATGGAGTAGGTGTGGAAGGCCACGGGTTTCCCGTCGCTCCCCGGACGTCCGAACAGTTCAAGCGTTTTGGCCTTCGGCGTGGCGGTGAAGGCGAAGTAGCTGATATTTTTCTGCCGGCCGCGCGACTCCATGATCTGATTGAGGCGGTCCTGGAAATCCTCTTCTTCACCATCCTCTTCCGGCTCGGTATCCCCCATTCCTTCCCCGAG
>PUNP01000932.1 GCA_003551785.1 Candidatus Brocadiaceae bacterium
AAGTCTTCAGGTGCCGCAGATCCTTCCTGTGGACAGTAGAGGCGTTCTTTACTTCGAACGCCCCCATGGCATCTTTGCCATAAACCACAAAGTTAACTTCCGAACCGCCTCTTGTTCGCCAGAAATACAGTTTCTCGTCCCGATTCCTGTAACCAACCCACGCCCTCAGATGCTGCCCTATCAGTCCTTCCAGCGCCGCTCCGCCGATGCCCTCCGGGCTGTCCAGCGGGCCGTTCGGGCGCAGGCAGCGGTAAACACCGCAATCAAAGATGTAAAACTTGGACTGCTTGACAAGTTCCCTTTTGGCCTTTTTACGGAAAACCGGAAGCTTATAGCACAGAAGCATATCTTCCAGCACACCGACATACCCTTCAACTCGCTTGCGCGGCACCTCACATTCTCTGGCGACATTGCTGATGTTCAAAATTTGTCCGTGTGAAAAGCTGACAGCTTCGAGAAATCGGGAAAAATCACCTAAATCCCGCACCAGTCCTTCAGCTTTTATCTCCTCCCGCAGATAGAGATCAACATAGCTGGAAAGGACGTCTATCGGATCATCTGAATCCCAGACAAGGGGAACCATACCGATTTCCAAGGCTTTTTCAAAATCGAAAAAATCACCCAGCTCGCCGGCCATAAAAGGGTGCAGACTGCGGTAAACGGCCCGCCCCGCCATAAGATCAACGCCTTCACGACGCAGCTTCCGGGCACTGGAACCGGTGAGAATGAAAATACGTCGGGGGTCTTCTTCAATCAGGGAATGAACGAGGTCGAGGAGTTCCGGAGCTTTTTGGATTTCGTCAATTATGCACAAGGAATGGCTATCGGCGGCATCGATACGCTCCCTTAAACGCTCCGGTCTTGCTTTCAGGGTCCTGAATTGATCGGGCTGCAGGAGGTCTACCAGTATGGCCTGCGGATATTCGGAACGCAGCCACGTCGTTTTCCCGGTTCCCCGGGGGCCGAAAAGGTAATAACTATTTCGGGGCGCATCAAAAAATCGCGGTAATGTTTCCATTTTGTGCCTCAATTTGGAAGTGTCGTCTCCATATTTTGATTTTATGCCATTTCGGTGTGCTTGTCAACTGGCGATCGAAATAAGCAATCATTACTTTTACGGGGAAAAGACCCGTAGGGAGGTTGGATGCCCTCCAAACGGTTCTGGTAGTCAGTCATCAAATCCACTAAGCCCAGGGGCTTGGCCGAAAAGGTGCAACATTAGCTGTATAGTGAGGCAAGGATGCCTGCAATTCGTATAGCACGCATCCCTGCGTGCGCCCTGGACAGGCAAGATGCCTGTCATACATCCCGCCTGCACCTTTTCGGCCAAAACTCTAGTGGTGGTTCTATCATTTCGTTCTGGTTTGTCGAAACGGACCATGCAAGCCTTGTCCAAATGGTTTGCCTGATTAATGGTCGTTTCCCCATGGGCCTTGTGCCCGTGGCTTCCATGACTTGCCTGAAATCAAAAAGAAGCGGACAGGCCTTTTCAAAGCCTGTCCGCGTGTTTGCTTATTTATATCGAAAGAGGGACATTATTTTTCAGAAGCATCTTGTCGCGCTTCACGTTCGCTGAGCGCCTTCTCCCGCATCTTTCGTCTGTTCTCGCGATTACCCCGTCTCTCTGCTCGCAACGCTCCCTGTTTTTCGCCGTTTTCTGCATTTCGGCGCTCGGCAGCGGCGGCCTGACGTTGTTCACGCAATCGCCGCCTTCCGGCCCTCTCTTCGTCCCTGAGTTCTCGATGGGCACGATGTTTTGCACGCATGGCGGCCTTTTCCTCTTCATCCATATCCTCGCATATTGACCTCTTTTCTTCGCCCATTTTCTGGCGCACTTGACGCTGAGAACGCTGCTGAACTCTTGCTTCCTCGCCGCGTTCTGGTGCTTCCTGAGCTAAAACTATGCTTCCTGCAGTCAATGTGGCGCATATTATTCCGCCAACAATCCATTTCATTCTTGTTTTCATGATGATCTCCTTTTGTAAATTTTTTCTCTTAAATGTTTCTTAGTTTTCCACTATTTTTTTTTCTGCCTGCCCGGGCTATTATGATAAACGTTTATCCGGAGCATTTCCTGCGATTGAACCTTTTTCTTTTGCATGAAAGATGCTAAAACGGTATACTACCACGAGGCGATGGGGTTCGCCTTTAACCGCCGCGCTATCCTGCTTCGGCTGATGACTCCTCTGAATTTTTCGTTTAAACAAGTTGAACTTTCATCAGCGGAGGTACTGTATTATGTTGTACGGCGTCCTGATCATCACTATAGCCGGTTTTCTAGCGGGCGAAGCCGCCGGCAAACTGGGTCTGCCCAAACTCATCGGAATGCTCCTGGCTGGTGCCGTCCTCGGCCCTTATCTATTGGATTACCTCCCGCAGGAAATACTCGATGTTTCCGAAGAAATCCGCTACTTTGCGCTGCTCATCATCCTTCTGAAAGCCGGTCTCGGCCTTGACAAAGAAAAACTCTTAAACCAGGGTACGGTTGCTCTGCGGTTGGGTTTCCTTCCGGCCATTATCGAGGCCGCTGTTGTGGCTGTCGCCGCCCGGTGGCTGCTGGGCTGGGATTGGCTGGTGTGCTGGCTCCTGGGATGGATCATCTGCGCCGCCTCCCCGGCGGTCATTGTCCCTTCAATGCTGCGGCTTAAGGCCGAAGGGTGGGGGGGTAAAAAAGGCATACCCGATCTCGTCCTGGCTGGCGGAACAGCAAGCGATGCCGTCGCCGTGACCATGTTCGGCATTTTCCTGGGCTGGATTATCGGGGAGATGGGCGAGACCGTTGTGGCCCAGTTGGTCAGTATACCCGTTAATATTGTTCTCGGAATAATATTCGGTTACGCTGCCGGGAAAACAGTGCATTTTTTGCTGCACCGGATTCAACTGGCCGAAGACATTGTGCACGACCTGATCATCAGCCTGGGTTTTGGGCTGCTGCTGGTGCTCGGCGAACATTATCTGCCGTACTCCAGTTTTCTTGCCGTCATGGTGATGGGGTTCACGATATTGGAGACCGATAACGTGTTGGCCAGGCGTCTGCGCACGGAACTCGATAAAATCTGGACAATTGGCGAAATTTTCCTGTTTGTCCTCATCGGGGCCGCCGTCAATATAACGGTTGCCATCGACGCCGGGTTAATGGGGCTGGCTATTATCGGTATAGGATTGATTGTCGGCCGGTGGGTCGGTATCGCGCTGTCCACCTGGGGGGCGGCCCTTAACCCCAAGGAGCGCCGTTTCATGGTCGTCGGCCAAATGGCCAAAGCCACCGTTCAGGCGGCCATAGGCGGAATCCCCCTGGCTATGGGCGTCCCTCACGGCGAGTATATATTGGCCCTGTCTGTGCTGTCCATCCTCTTTACCGCGCCCGCCGGGGCTTTCGGCACGGCCTTTCTGGCGCCCAGAATGCTCGAAAAGGGTAAGGTCGATCCGACGAAAGTTACGGTGAAAGACAGTTACAGGTTTCTGGTCGCTATGGACAGAACGCCGGCTTCAAAGGAGGCACTTAAAGAAGCGGCACGTATCGCCCGGCAGTCCGATGCCGAACTGATTATCCTCCATGCCTTCTTTGAAAACGAACCCAAGCTGAGCAGAGAGGAGATGGAAGAGGAACTGAAAGTGGCCGGCGATATCGCGCATGAGCTGATTGTTGTTGAGGGTAATCCTGCTGAGATGATCGTTGAAACGGCCCGAAAAGAAAAAGTCGATTATATTTACATGGGCCGTAAAGGCACGGATACCGGTGAAAAAACGGGGCTCGGCGCCAATACCGGCATCGTCCTTACCCATTCAGAAATCCCCGTCATTCTGATTTAAACCTCCCCAAGTTGCCAGCGTTCTCAGAGACTTTGCTCTGAAAATAGAATGCCTTCGGCGCAGAGTAGCGCCCAGCGCCAGGATTAATGCGAAATCAGTCGTACGGCGTTTGTCGCTTTATGTATGACAGGCATCTTGCCTGTCGTAGGAGGTAAGCTTTGAATTTTTCTGGACACACCCTCTTTCCGCCAAAACGCACGTAGTGATGCGTGCTATGAAAGCCCCCCAAAGCGCTCCCCATCAAGCCGGATTTGACAAGGATTGCATTATGTGATAGTATATACGTAGACACTTAACTGGAATTTTAGTTCATACTGACGTTTGGAGCAGGGGGTTAAGTGGGGCTTTCCCCATAAAAAAAGCCCTGTCTATCAGTTTACTCCAGTTTTACAAGGAGGTGAATTATGTGCTGCAAAGACGAAAAGAAGTGTGAACGGCCGGATCAGTTGAAGGGAAAGCCGCAAGACTGCTCACCCGAGCAGATACGTCAATGTCACGGCGATGACCCGAGTCACCCGTGTGTCGAAACCGAATGCGAAAACCCGGATAAGCTCGAGGGTAAACCGGGGGAGTGTTCGGAGGAACAAATCCGGGAGTGCCACGGTGATGACAAAGAGCATCCGTGTGTCAGCGACAAAAAATAAACACTGACAGCCGAGGATTGTTTCAAAAGGGGGAAATAACGGAATATTTGAATTTCCCCCTTTTTTTTATTGTCTTATTTCAACTTAACGGATATTTGAGATTTAAAAATGCCTATATTGGAAAGCAGGGAACTGGTGAGGTACTATGGTGATCACCTCGCCGTTGACCGTGTCAGTTTTGACGTGGAAAAGGGTGAAATATTTGGTTTTCTGGGGCCTAACGGCGCCGGCAAGACCACGACGGTCAGGATGATCACCGGGTTTTTCCATCCGTCCGGCGGAACCGCGATAGTGAACGGGCACGACGTTGTCGAGCAGCCGCTGGCCGCCCGGCGCCATATCGGGGTCGTGCCGGAAGAGGCCAATGTGTACGTTGACCTCTCCGTCTGGCAGAATGTCATGTTGATGGCCGAGCTGCACCGGATCGACAGGACAACCCGAACCGAACGCGGACGCGAGCTGCTGGAAGCCTTCGGCCTCTTCGACAGAAAAGACCACGAGGGGCGCACGCTCTCGAAAGGACTCAAGCAGCGCCTGATGCTGTGCATGGCGCTGGTGAGCCGTCCGGTCGTGCTGTTTCTTGACGAACCGACATCGGGACTTGATGTGAAGAGTGCGCGGCTGATTCGCGACATAATTATCAGAATGAACAGGGAAGAGGATATGACCATTTTCCTCACGACCCACAACATCTCTGAAGCCGAGCAGATA
>PUNP01000272.1 GCA_003551785.1 Candidatus Brocadiaceae bacterium
AAGGCACACCGCTTGAGATTTTTGGCGATGGAACTCAGAGAAGGGACTTTACTTATGTCGACGATATTGCTGAAGGCACCGTAAAGGCCATGAAAAAAGTCGGGTTTGAAGTCATTAATCTCGGTAATAACACCCCGCATGAGCTAAATGAACTCATTGAATTAATTGAAAAGGGATTAGGCAAAAAATCGGAGAAAAGGTATGAAGATTTCAGTAAAGCTGATATGGACGCCACCTGGGCAAATATCGACAAAGCTCAGAACTTGCTTAACTGGAAACCGAAAGTAAGTTTGGAAGAAGGCGTGAGGCGCACCATAGACTGGAGCAATAAAAACTGGAATTGGCTTAAAGACATCGAAATGTAAATGCACGTCTGAATATGAAAATGATAAGCGAAATCATCTTTCCATACAATAAAAAAAAATCATATATTAAACACTTCTTAACGCTTTTATTCGCTCTTTTTGCACTCACAGGTTCAGGTGTGGATTTTGTACATGGAGAAGAGATAGTCACCGATCTGGATCAGGGAATTCTCGAGCAAAATCAGTATCACCCTGTCATCATAGATAGTGCCGGCCGGGTGGGTATAGCAGAAGTTGATGACACTCGTATACTCGTTTTTAAGAATGAATTGGACTTGCGGCAAGGGGAGTTAAGGTTAGTGGCCGAGCGAGCGATAGTATTTATCACCACCCCGTCCTCTAAAAAAGTTAATTTCACCGTTTACGCTGAAGGTTCCGGACGTGCCGGTGAAAAAGCGGAAAGTCCGGTTTACCTAAAAACTCCTGATCATGAGGTTACTACGGCCTCCGTTATGAACTTGTCACTTCAGACGCTGCAGGGCATCAGCTGGGAATGCGGCAAATATGCGATTGATGATGTAGAAAAAGTTCGTTTTTATGAGCGGGCATTGAAAATTCGAAAACACCGGGGAAGTACAGGTTCATATTCTATAGACAGACTGCCTGAGGTAGAGTTGGAACCACGGGAGCCCGTCGAGCCGTCAGTGGACATGCTTCGTGCGGATACGGTTCGCATCTTTACTCGTGAAGAGGAGGGTAAAATAATCGCCGTTTACATGGGGAACGTTTACGGTACCTATCTAAATGTCGATATAAGCGCCGACCTCGCGATTTTGTGGCTTGACAGCGAGACGCGTGAGTATGAGATATATGCGCGCGGCAATATAATACTTCAAAGCACGGGAGAAGGCCGGAATGTTTTGGAACGCGAGGGGCTGGAAACATTGAAAGCCGACCGGATATACGTTAATCCCTCGGAAGAGAAAGGACTGCTGCTGAACACTGAATTAAGGGTAAGGGATGCCGAGCGGGCTGAAATATATGTTATCCGCGGGGAAGAAGCATACATTCTTGACAGGCGCAATCTGTTACTCCATGAAGCCGGCACGACAAATTGCCCCCATGGCATACCACATTACGAATTCCTGGCTGAAAAACTCCAGTTTACCCAACAGCCCTCGCGTTTTTTCGTTTCCGGCTGGAACTTCAAAATGGTCTTTGGAAAGCGACAGATACCCGCCCTGTGGGTTCCGTATATGGGCGTTAATCTGGATCGACAAACCTATCTATTGCGGAGTGTGTCCGCCGGAAGAAGCAGCAGCTTCGGGACAACTGTAGAGACACGATGGGACCCCACTGATCTCGGGGATTTTCCCGAATGGCTGGATGAGTGGACAGCATCTGTTGATTATTTTTCTAAACGCGGCACCGGCCTTGGCAGTGATATCCAATATTCATTCGGTGAGCAGGGCGGCATTAAGCAGGAAGGCGAAGTGACGGGGTATTATATCGAAGATACGGCAGATGAGGACAGCCTCGGACGTGCCGTGCCGCGTTCGGATCGCGGTCGTTTCCAGCTTTTCCACCGGGCAGACTGGTCTAACGATTTGCGCACTGATTTCGAGTATAACCACCTTTCCGATCACACTTTTCTGAGGGAATATTTCAGGAGCGATTTCACCTCCCATAAAGCGCCGGAAACACAGGTCCACTCCCGCTTCCGGCGTGATCACGTTTGGGGGGGGGGGCAGTTCAAGGTGCAGTCGAACGATTTTCTGACTCAGAGGGAGGCTTTGCCGGGTTTTGAACTCCACACGTTCGGGATTCCGTTGGGACCTTTAGTTTATGATGCCTCCTATGATGCCGGATTATATCGGTACACATACAGCGAGCGCCTCGACGGTTTTGAGGATACACCTGAAGTTCTACGCTTACATTCAGAGCAGCGCTTGTCTTTACCTTTCCGGTGGGGATTTCTGAAAATCGACCCCTTCGCAAGAGCGCTCGGTACTTATGCCCGAAGAAGCGTAGACGAGGTTGTCAATGATGATATTGTTTACGGCAATAGCGTATCAAGAACCGGTGCAAGTTGGGGGGCCAGGGTGGGAACTGATTTGAGCCGCGTTTATAACGTCAGTTCTTCACGCCTTAACCTCAATCGCATGCGCCATATTGTCTCACCATATATCGAAGCGGAGAGACTGGAAGTTGATGAAGATTCAGCAAATTTTATTCAAATGCGCGGTGAAGACCCATGGCCCCGATATGGCCGGGGACCCAGAGAGCGTGATGACTGGATAGATGCTATTGATGACGCTGATGTGCTTAGAACGGGCCTGCGGCAAAGGTTTCAGACTAAAAGAAATGGTGTTAGTGTCGATTGGCTGTCTTTAGACCTGGAAGCTGTCTTCAGGGACGAGGATTCCGTAGCTATTGCAGCTGACGGACAAAATGACGGTTCAGCTGATTTTACCGGCGATGATAATTATTTGTTAGGTAATTTGACCTGGAAACTTACCGATAAACTGGAGCTGTCCTCGGAAAACAACAGGATGAGTTTAGATGATGGCTTTGATGTGTTCAATGCCGGCATCAGCTATAAGCCAATCAATGAGTTAGACACCTCACTCCGTTATAACAAAATCAAGGACAGGACTTCCAATATTAGTGCACAGGTAGACATTGATCTGAGTGAGCGGTATTCGCTTTCCTTTCGAGAACGCTATGAATTTGATCGTTCCGGTACCGGGCGAAGTCAAAACATGCGAACAGACGTGATGATTTCGCGCTGGTTTCACAAATGGCTGCTGCAAGTGGAAGTTTTCTATGATGGCCGGGGCGACAGGGATACCGGCGTATTTGTGAGGTTTTCACCCAGCTTCTTCCAACCGATGGGCCGGGGGGAAGGGTTTGCCGTATGGTAAAGGAATAACGTAATTTACTGAAATGAAGCTGTTAACATTGCCGATTGACCGTGAGTAAATATAAAATCAGCTTACAGTTGAACAGATTTTAGTTCTTTGCTAAGATTAAAGTAAGCTGCTTGTAAGCTTGGGAAATACAATACTATTAATAAGGGAGAGTTAGCAATGGAAGTCCATATAACGGAAGATTGTGTAGCATGTGAGCAATGCGTTGATATATGTCCTGAAGTTTTCCAGATGGGTGATGAGCTGGCTGAAGTTGCGGTAGATGAAATCTCGGAGGAGTATTTTGAAAAAGTCGAAGAAGCCGCCGATATCTGCCCCACTGATGCTATCATCATTGAATAGTATCCTGCATATTTCATAAACCAACGACAATATTTAGTATAACGGATTGAAAATCAAATTTTAAGTATCATTTTAGAGACTTTTAAAATTTACACTGTTTACGATCATGTCCTCAAACGGCGGTTTGCCCTGCCGGGCGCGTCTTCAGTGGCGCATCTGCGACAAAAGTCTGCACTTGCAGTATGCGAATACAGCGGCGTTTGACATTTGCCGTAGATGCACCACTGAAAACGCGTGAACTATGCAGGGTATTGGAAATCATGGAAAACTATGAATCTCTTCAAAATGTAGGGTCTGAACCCGACGGGGAAAAAGGAAGGCTGCTGAGACAAATAGACAGGATGGAGAAACAATTGAAATCGTACCGAGAAACGATTAATTCCCTCCATACACGTCTGTATTCTCAATCCCGGGAGATTTCTCCCTTAACTATTCAACAACAACCCGCAAACGATGAAAAATCTAAAGCGTCGCAGGCAGAAGAACGCCAGCGTTTGCTTATAGAACATGACGATGCCGTAGCCAGGCGATTGCAGAAAAGCCTTAACCCTTTGTTCATGACCGATTTTGAGGGGGTTGCTTTTTCTCCTGAATCAAGACCCGGAACCCGAGTCGGCGGGGACTTCTATGATATAATAAAAATCTCCGACCAAAAACTGGCTATGATTATCGCCGATGTCAGCGGCCACGGGTTGCCGGCTGCCGTTATTATGACCACGGCAAGAATGGCTTTTCGAACCTTTGCCACCACTGAATTCAGTGCAAAAGCGATATTAGAAAAAAGTAACCAAACTTTGCTTGAATCTACTCTTTCCGGGCACCATCTCACCGCGTTCCTTGGAATTTTGGATACTCAACTGCTCACCTTCCAATATTCCAATGCGTCACATTGTCCCCCATGCCTCATAAGGAACGGTGAAATCGAGCAGCTTGACACTGAAGGGCTGTTCGTCGGCATGTTTGATGATCCACAATATGAGCAGAAATCCATTCAGTTAGATCGGGAAGACAAATTATTTCTTTACACGGACGGTTTGCTGCGTCTATTTGAATCTTCCAACAGAGAAAAGGCAATAGCACGCTTAGAATCAGCTCTTGAAGAAAATTCTGATTTACATATCAGCGAGATAACCCGGCAAATTGCCTCCAGGCTGGAGGAAAGGCATGAAGATGACATGCTTATACTTGGCGCTCAGCTGATGCGAGGAAAGTCTAATAAAAAATCATTACGAATAAGCAGTTTGCCAACTGAAGTCAGCCGTGTGGAAGACACTTTATTGCCCGTTCTCATCGCAAAAGGTTATGGAGAGAGGGTACTCTTCGGTATCAAGCTTGCATTAGAAGAAGCATTAATAAACGCGATTAAACACGGCAATAAACTCGACAGCACAAAAAGTATTTTTGTTGATTTTGAAATCGATTCTCATAAATTGATCGTTTCCATTGAAGATGAGGGTTCCGGTTTTAATCCCGATGATGTACCCGACCCTTTGCACCCGCAACGTATACAGGCGGATTCCGGCCGTGGCCTGTATCTGATTAAGGCTTATATGGATAAAGTAGAGTTCAACGATAAAGGAAACAAGG
>PUNP01000589.1 GCA_003551785.1 Candidatus Brocadiaceae bacterium
AAACGCCGCTGTATTCGTATACTGCAAGTGCAGCTTTCTAAAGCAGATGTGCCGCTGGAGGCTTGCCCTCAGGGCAAAGCGCCGTTTGTTGCAATCATTTACCACTATAAAATGACCCCGAGAGATGAGTAATTCGCCTCCGGTTTTTGGGAAATTTTCATCAAGAAAAAACTTCATGGCAAAGCCGCCTCGTAGGGGGATTCTTCAAAACGGGACAGTTCACCACCGAAATCGATAGCCGCAAGTACATCTTGCCGTGATATGTTCGGGTAGTCGGCCAGCACCTGCTCCATTGAGTCCCCGGAACCAAGCGCCCCGAGCAAATTGGCGACAAGAACCCTTGTTCCTTTTATTACAGGACGGCCATGACATATATTGGGATCGATTGAGATTCGTTCGTTCATATCCTGTTTTCCTCTTAGCTTTTCACAATTTCTATTGGATGTCGATATAATCAGTCATAATGCTCAAAATTTCCCGTTATTCTGCGCTCTATTCAACCTCTTCCCCATGCGAACGAATTTCATCGATTAAATTCCCGCCTTGTTAGAAACTTTCCGGGTCAAAGGGAACGGGTTCAATATTGTTGTTTATCCGTCGGCGGAAGGGAACTATTCGGCGTCTGCCGGAAAAACGATCGCCGGAAAAGACACTGGAGATGAGGGCAACGTCGATATCACTGTCCAAGCCGGCATTGCCTTTCGACCAGGAGGCGAATAAAAGCGCTTTCTGCACCGGGATGCCGTTTTTTCGCAACTCGGCTATAAATTTTCTCAGGTCTCTGAGCACCTTATCTTTTTTTGTAACCAATTATTCATCTCCTCAATTTTCTTCAGATACCCCTCGGTGAAGTTTTCGGTACATTTCTTTTTAAAAGAAAATTTTTCATCAGGTGGCATTCGGAGATTAAACCTTATTTTAGTTGGTGAAGCATTAGAAAATGACACCTGTTACTTTAAGCAATTATATCACAACTTCCACTCGATTTCAATCCGTAAAAATCCGTGCAATCCGTGGACTACTGCCGTTGCCGTTTGTTAATAGTTTCCCATGTCTTTTGTGGAAAACTATTATCCAGCTCAGGTATTAACCATAAATTCGACTTCCTTACCGGTGGCCTGTGGTCGTAGTTTTTAATACCTTCTCACAAACCCAGCGCTGCATTTTCATCTCACACAGTGTATTTTTGCATTCAGCCATTGGATAGTCCACGGAACGAGGCGCCGCCAGCCCATTTCACGACGTCGATTCACAAAACGATCCCGCGACGAACGGAAGAAATCCACAACAATATTAGCCGTTCGCCCGGCCGGGCAGCCGGATCTTTGAATGGTGATCAGCAATCGCCGCAGCCTATCCGGCAGAAAGCCCCAGTTGATGCGCTGAAAATGAACCAGAATATTGATAAGTTCCGACCGGTCCAGGGCGGCGTAGTGTGCGCTTTCCGAAAGGAGTTTTGGGCTGCCGTAATCGAGGCACTTCGGGGACAGTTGTCCGGCGAAAGTCAGTTCGGCCCCGAGCAGCGCCAGCGCCAGGCGTTTGTCTCCGCTGTCATGAAAGCGTTTTTGGACACGTGCCAGGTCCGACCACCGGTTTCGGTTTTGAGATTGATGCAGTTTTTTCTTTCCGGGCTGGATCACTTTCATTGCACGATGTATACCGTAGTGAAAGCACTGGAGCGCGGACGGATTTTTGCAGTGTATGGCGGCCGGCGCCAGACGTTCATAATCGCTTTCTCGCCTGCCGTTGTATGTTTCATTTAGATCTGTAAAAAGAGACTCCCTGCCCAGGTTCCATCGCACACGGTGGCTGTAGGTATGCAGTCCGGCTATAATTTGTCCGGTAAAAAAATCCATCACACCGATTGTCAGCATATCGAGGTCCTTTTGTTGTTCAAAATGTTGCGCGATTTTTGCGAACAGGTCGCGGTCCTCGATCACCATATCGGCATCGACTTTCATCAACAGGTCGAACTCATGGGCCCGGTTCATGAAAGTGCCGTAAAGCCGTTCGTGCGCCTGTTGTTTGGGCAGTCCCTCGATGACAAAATGTTCGAAGTCGGAATGGCTCTGGCGCCGGATCGCGTCCACGCACTCATCGAACTCGTTTTCTATTGTATATAGTGTGCCGACAAGGATACGCATGGGTTTTATTTTTAAAATATGATGCGTAAGGGTTTCGTGGCAACCCTCCCCAAAAATCTTAAAAGCAGAGCAGGATCGGCTCTCCAGGCAGGCCTCAATGAATACAAAGCCTGCCGGTAATTGGCACTGGCTCTGTAATATCGATATTTCTTAGCTATCGCTTTTCGAAAAAAATGTTTGCAATATCGTTTGACGTTGTCGGTCAGAACCGAATTAACAAGGTAAAAGTATCCCAAAGCTATGTTTTCATCCCAGCGCAATAAATTAAATCGCTGTGAATCACCGAATGTCAGCGAATCTCCATGTTGCCGGTAAATGTAGACCGAGTCATCAATCATTTTGCAACTCGGACGTTTTTGGGCGATCCGAATCAAATAATCACGATCACCGCAAATCATATACTCGGTCTTGAACCGTCCAACCTTGCGAATGAATTCAAGGTCGTACAATCCAGAGTTCAAAAGCACGCCCTGATGCCGGATCACACCTTTACTGAAAAGTCGATCAGGAGTAAAATCAAAACGTCGGACAAAAACCCGTTCTGCGGTGTTTTTTTTCTCAATAACATCGCATGCCCCGCAAGCCATTTTTAAAGATTTGTCAACCTGGAAGTACTCTGCAAGCTTTCGGAATGCATCTTTGGAATAATAATCGTCAGCATTCAGCCATCCGAAAAGTTCACCGTCCGCAATCGCCATCCCTTTGTTTAATGCATCATACAATCCATCATCCTGTTCGCTGATAACGCGCAGATGCGGATAATCGGCAAGGATTCCCAGCGTTCCGTCGGTGCTGCCGCCATCGACAACGATATGCTCAAAATTCGGCCAATCCTGCTCCAAAACACTATCAACCGCCTCCGCTATGTACCGTTCTGAGTTCAGGCAAGGCGTTACGATAGATATCTTCGGATTATTATGTTTATTCACTGTCGAATCTCGAATCTTTTCCGGTACCATTCAATCGTTCGCTGCAAACCCTCCTGAAGCCCCGTGCGGGCCTCGAAACCGAACTCCCGTCGCGCACGTTCCACGTCCAGCCGGCGACGGGGCTGTCCGTCCGGCTTTGACGTGTCCCATTCCACCTCCCCGTCGAAACCGGTCAGCTCCGCAATCATACCGACCAGGTCCC
Source organism: Candidatus Brocadiaceae bacterium (assembly GCA_003551785.1). The sequence goes on from PUNP01000589.1 coordinate 3,276, forward strand.
TGATCCTGATCTCCTCGCCCGAACCCAGGTTCACCGGCCCGGGCTTGTCGTAGCTCTGCGCCGCCTTCACAATACCCTCGGCGGCATCCTCAACATATAAAAACTCGCGCGAGGCCGCGCCGCCGCCCCAGCAGACGATCCGATTCTCACCGGCCCGCCGCGCGTCCTCGCATTTCCTGATAACGGCCGGTATGACGTGCGAGGACTCCGGATCAAAATTGTCGCCAGGCCCGTACAGGTTCACCGGCAGCAGATAAATACCGTTCAGACCGTATTCGTCACGGTAGGCCTGAAGCTGCACCAGAAGCATCTTCTTGGCCAGCCCATAGGGCGCGTTCGTCTCTTCGGGATACCCGTCCCAGATAGCGTCCTCCCGGAACGGAACCGGGGTGTGCTTGGGATACGCGCATATGGTGCCGATGCACACGAATTTGTCCACGCCGTACCGCCGCGCCTGCTCAATGAGCTGGATGCCCATGACGGCGTTGTCGTAAAAAAACTTGCCCGGATGCCGGCGGTTCGCACCGATCCCCCCGACCACCGCGGCCAGATGAATCACCACATCGGGCCGGCCGTCCTCGTACATGCGCTCGACATCGCGTTTCTCGCGCAGGTCGTAATCGGCGCTGCGCGGGACAAACAGGTTGTTTTCGGCGCATCCGGACCCGATAAGCTGATTCACCACGTAAGAACCGAGGAACCCCGCGCCCCCGGTCACTGCCACACGTTTGTCTGTCCAGAACGTCATTTCACACTCCGTTTTTTGGGGTTATTATTCCCTTGATCATAGCCGAATTTTATTGTCATCATTCTATCCAGGCGCTGAAGTGCGCATTGAATCTCTGCTCTATTCCACCTTCTCTCCATAAAAACGGATTTCATCTATCAAGTTGCCTCCTTTTTCAAAGCTTTCCGGATCAAAGGGAACAGGTTCAATATTATTTTTTATCCATCTGCGAAAGGGAACTATTCGGCGCCTGTCGGCGCAGTACGATGAATATCCCACATCAATGACCAATACAAATTCCTGTCGCCTTTTTCCCCGAAGGGGATATTTATTTACAGCCCAGGGTTGGGGCGGTAGTCGTTTACCGGCCCTACCCTGGGAAAGCCGTTTGGAACATAACCTTCCCTGAAAGGGATGTTTAATCGCAACACCGGCATTCAAAAGTTAAGTATCCCTTTCAGGGAAAACCTTGTATCTCTTTCAGTTCCCAGGGTAGGCAGTTCTTTCAGACCAGCCAGCCCTTGGCTTTAATTGAATATCACCTTCGGTGAAAACGGCCTGGCTTTTATCGTAAATGTTCAGTGCCCCCCCTGTTTGCAGCAGGCAGGCGTTCAACGCTACCGCCGGGCTTGTCCGGGTGGGGCGATAATTAAACACTACGGGGTCGGTTAGTCGAAGCCCTTCTCCCGCCGCCCTTTGCGCCGGGCCGTGCATCCACCCGGCAAGCCACCGTTCCCGCGGCGCCTGTCTGCCGTGTCCGGCACTTGCGCATACGGCTTAAAATGAACATTAGAGAACAGTGCAAGCGCCGGAGCGGCAGGGCGGAGACGCGGCTACGGTCTGAAATATCATGGGTATATGTAAAATACACGTGGTTCACGGAGGACTTACGGCACGCCGCTTTCGCGTCGATGTCCCATCCGGCAGATGGGACCTACTGAACGGCCCCCTTGTTCGCAGGTTCCACTGTTCCGCAGGTCGCACTTGCCGAGTGGGGCATCGAAACGCCCTGCGCGTCCGGCCCGCGCATCCTTTCATCACAACGCCCGTTTTTGCCGCTCCAGCAGCGCCGTTACGCTCGTGTCCCAGGTATGCCAGCCGGAGAATTTTTCGTCCATGATCTTCCGCCCCTCGCCCGGCGTCGGGAGCCCGATCGC
>PUNP01000348.1 GCA_003551785.1 Candidatus Brocadiaceae bacterium
AAGCTCTTCCAGTAAATCCGCTCGCAGGCGATTCTGAGTTTTGACCAATTTTTTAGCTATGTTTCGAGCTTCATTATTCATATGATTATGAGGGTATTAATTGAAAATTGCACTTTCTTCGCCAACAGTAATAACCTACATTGTATTCTAAATCCTACCGATAGTCAAACTAACCCGCATTTCTCACAAAGTAAAGGCAGATATGAGGATAAACGGCTTTAGTATATGAAGTTAATGGAATAATTTATGGTGAATCGTTTTACCATAGTGGAAAATGATTTTAACAAACGGCACTTTGCCCTGCGGGCAAGCCTCCAGCGGCACATCTGCTTTAGAAAGCTGCACTTGCAGTATACGAATACAGCAGCGTTTGCTTTCTGCGCATCTGCACCACTGGTGGCTTGTGAGAAAAGCGGGCTAAGCATTATGTCGAGGAATTTGCACTGTAGTTTTTTTTGCTTATTGGCAATACCGTAATTCCCTTAAATTTTCCCACATGCAACATTATCGAAGGGCGTAAATTCCTTATTCTGTGATTTTAAGTTGACATTTAGCGGCTGTTATGCGAAAATGACGGCGGTTTTCATGTGGTATACCGCAAATATAATTTCTAAAGACGGAGAATAGTCATGAAAGTCCTGATTGTTGGGAGTGGCGGGCGCGAGCATGCGCTGGCCTGGAAGATAGCTGAGTCACCGTTAGTCAAGCAATTATATTGTGCTCCGGGAAATGCCGGTATCGAACAGCATGCCGAGTCTGTGGATATACCGGTTGATGACCATAATGCATTGAGGCGCTTCGCCCGTGACCGGGGAATTGACTTTACCGTTGTTGGGCCGGAATCCCCGTTATGTGATGGGATAGTGGACTGTTTCGAGGCTTGGAACCTTAAAATATTCGGTCCGAGCCAGAAGGCTGCAAGAATTGAAGGGAGCAAAGTGTTCGCCAAGCAGCTCATGGAAAGACACAGTATTCCGACCGCTACTTTCCGTACTTTTGACTCGGCGGACAGGGCAAAGGCCTATATCGATATGGTCGGCGCCCCGATTGTCGTCAAAGCCGACGGGCTTGCGGCCGGCAAAGCCGCTATCGTTTGCAGCACCGTCGAGGAAGCCCGAGAGGCCGTGAACAGGATTATGATTGAAGAAGAATTCGGGGAAGCCGGTAAACAACTCATCGTTGAGCATTGTTTGCAAGGGGAAGAAGTCAGCGTGCTGGCATTGACTGACGGGCATGCTATAGCTTTGCTGCCACCCTGTCAGGATCATAAACCCGTGTATGATGGGGGGGAAGGTCCGAATACCGGCGGGATGGGGGCATACTGTCCCGCTCCGATCCTTTCAGAACCTATGGAAAATCTCATAGAAAGAGATGTGATAATTCAGACTATACATGCTATGAACAGGGAAGAGCGCCCGTACCGCGGGGTGCTGTATTCCGGTCTGATGATCGACGGAGATTTCCCCAATGTTTTGGAATATAATTGCCGGTTCGGTGATCCTGAGATGCAGCCTCTGGCGATGAAACTTAAAAGCGATATCGTTCCGATCCTGCTGGCCACGATCGATGGCACGCTGGGAGAACTGGATATAGAATGGCATGAGGGGGCCACCCTGTGCGTAGTTATGGCCTCAGGTGGTTATCCGGGGGGGTATGAAAAGGGGAAGGTTATTACCGGTCTGGAGGATGCGGCCGAAATGGATGATGTCATGGTTTTTCATAGCGGCACAGCGGTGGAAGGCGGGCGCTTTGTCACAGACGGCGGACGGGTGTTGGGTGTTACCGCTCGTGGAGCGGATATCGAAAGTGCCAGGAAACGTGCCTATGAAGCCGTAGAAAAAATTCATTTCGAAGGTGCCCATTACCGCACAGATATCGGATGGAAAGCAATCGGACGCAATAATGACACATTGTAAAATATCTTACGCTCAGCAATCAGGCGATATGTTACCTGTGGAGGTTTCATTTGAATTTTCAGCAGCTTATACTTGAACTTCAGGATTACTGGACACAACGCGGCTGTGTTTTGGTGCAGCCGTGCGATATAGAAGTGGGGGCGGGCACGTTTAACCCCGCCACTTTTCTGCGATGCCTCGGCCCGGAACCGTGGAACACCGCTTATGTGGAACCTTCACGGCGTCCGGCTGACGGGCGTTATGGCGAGAATCCCAACCGGCTCGGCGCTTATTATCAGTTTCAGGTTATCCTTAAACCCGCCCCCCCGGATTCACAATCCGTGTACCTTGAGAGCCTTAAAGCCCTCGGCATCGACCTTAAAGAGCATGATGTGCGTTTTGTCGAAGATGACTGGGAATCTCCTACTCTCGGTGCGACCGGATTGGGTTGGGAAGTGTGGCTCGACGGTATGGAGGTTACCCAATTTACATATTTCCAGCGGGTTGGGGGAATAGAACTCGATCCCGTGTGCGTGGAGCTGACTTACGGTCTTGAACGTATCGCTATGTTCATTCAGAAGGTGGAGAGTGTTTTCGACCTTGAATGGGCACCAGGCGTTACTTATGGCGAGTTGCGCCGCCGGGAGGAAGTCGAGTACTCCCGCTATAACTTTGAAGTCGCCGATATACCCAAACTCCTTTCCTGGTTTGACGATTTCGAACAGGAGTGCGAGAGCAGTATTGCAGCCGAAGCGCTGATGCCCGCCTGTGACTATGTTCTCAAATGTTCTCATACCTTCAATGTACTGGACGCCCGTGGCGCAATAAGTGTCAGTGAAAGGACAAACTATATCGGTAGGGTGCGTAAATTGGCCCGTAAGGTGGCGCATGCTTACTACAACCAGAGGGAAGAGGCGGGGTTTCCGCTGACGGTGTAAAACAGACATTCCTGTCAGTTATATCTTATATTGTTTTTTTTTATTTTAATTTATTATTATTTGGATGTTTGCTATAGAGGCGGGTACAGTTGAGATATCGATTTTTCTGTTATTCGGTCTGGGATCGATGGTAGGCGTGCTTGGTGGTTTTTTCGGTGTAGGCGGCGGATGGATTATCACCCCGACATTGCATATTTTCGGGATGCCTATGTCTTATGCCGTCGGGACGGGCCTGGCATATATAATGGGGATGAGTTTCATATCTTTCATGAAACACCGCTCCTCCAATGCCGTGGAACCCCTGCTCGGAGTGATGCTTGGAGTAGGGATGATGGCCGGGATGTGGGGCGGGAGTCGTGTAGTTACAGGTTTGGAAATGCTTGTCAGCCAAGCGGCAGCTGATGCTGTTGTCAGGGGGATATACATCCTTTTTCTTTTTTCACTGGGCACTTTTATGTTGCGGGATTGCCTCTGCGGCAAGTGTGTCAGCCAGGAAGATGAATGCGATCAGCTAACGGGTACTTTTGCACAAAAATTCAATCTTAGACCGGTGGTTTACCTCAAACGCAGCGATATCCGGGTGAGTTTATGGCCGGCTTTGGGGTTAGGCGTAGCAATAGGTTTTTTTTCTGGTATTTTGGGGGCCGGTGGGGGGTTTTTATTGGTTCCCGCACTGTTTTATCTTATAGGCGTGCCGACCGTAGTGGCGGTAGGCACCAGCCTTCTGTGTATACTTATCGGCAGTCCTTTCGGGGTCGCCGCCTATGCGTTTGAGGGGCGGGTGAGCTGGTTCGCTTCCGCCATCATGCTTACCGGCGTTTTGATTGCGGCACCGCTTGGCGCGCATGCCGCCCATAAAGTCAGGGGGGCGCAGTTGCGACTTTTATACGCCGTTATGATACTTTGTGGTGGCGCCTCGGTAGTACTGAAGGAACTGGAAACTCGGCTGGATGCGTCTTTTATTGAGCTTGCCTCCAAATTACTGATATTCGTGGCAGGTGGCGGGATAGCTTTTATAATTCTTTTAATGTGGTTCTTGGCAGTTCGTAAAGAGAAAGCTGAATGTGAAATCTAAGTATAAGTAAATTGGTGGATTCTGAAATTAAATAAGGAGATAGTCAAAATGGCAAAGAAAAAAAACGATGTTAAACCGGAAGACGCGCGTCAACAGGCATTAGACCGCACATTACAGCATTTAGAGAAAGAATACGGGAAAGGGACTATTCAGACGATGGGGGAGGACAGTGCACGGCTTTCTGTCGCTGCTATTCCTACCGGTTCACTGGCGATAGACCTTGCGCTTGGAGTGGGCGGATTGCCGCGCGGCAGGGTCGTCGAGGTTTATGGGCCCGAGGCTTCCGGGAAAACGACTTTGACATTGCAGACGGTAGCCAATGCCCAGAAGGCGGGGGGAATAGCGGCTTTTGTCGATGCCGAGCATGCCCTTGACCCCGATTATGCCAAACTCCTTGGTGTGGATATGGAACACCTGTTGATCCACCAGCCCGATTCCGCCGAACAGGCTCTTGATGTTGTTGAAGCGTTGGTTCGCAGCAATGCAATCGACATAGTGGTTGTAGATTCCGTTGCCGCTCTGGTGCCGAAAGAAGAAGTGGAGGGCGAGATGGGCGATCAGACTATAGGGCTTCAGGCGAGGTTAATGTCGCGTGCGCTGCGAAAACTGACGGCATGTATCTCCAAATCGCGCACTACTGTTGTGTTTATTAACCAGATAAGGATGAAGATAGGGGTAATGTTCGGCTCGCCGGAAACTACTCCGGGCGGGCGTGCGCTGAAATTTTACAGTGCGGTCAGACTCGAAATCAGGCGCATTTCAAGTCTCAAGGACGGAGACGAGATGGTTGGTAACCGTTGCCGGATCAAAGTGGCCAAAAACAAAGTCGCTCCGCCGTTCAAACGCTGTGAAGTTGACCTGTTATTCCGCTGCGGCCTTTCTAGAGAGGGGGATATTATCGACCTGGGGGCTGAAAGTGATATTATTGAAAAATCAGGTTCTTGGTACTCTTACGGCGACATGAAGCTTGGACAGGGGAAAGAAAATGTGCGCGTTTACCTTGAAGAAAATCCCGAAGTCGCTAAGGAAATAGAAGACGCTATTATCGAAAAACAGGCCCCGGCTTTGGCGGAGAAGCTTAAACGGCAGAGGGAAGCTGCGGAAACATAATTCTAGTGGCGTGGCCGAAAAGCGCACAATTGCCAAAACGCATCGATCTACCGCGCCCTTTCAGGGCGCAAAAATACGTGTGAATCATTACCTCGGGTTGAAACCCGAGGCTACCGTACTTTGCCCCGTCCGGGGCAAT
>PUNP01000943.1 GCA_003551785.1 Candidatus Brocadiaceae bacterium
ACATCCCCGTCGGCCCTGAATTCAGCATGTATGTCACCCTCGGCAAATAGCAGCTCAAGGTCACCGTTTATCAGTATAGTATTCAGCAGCACATCATCAAAAACGCTGTCGTCCGGCCCGCTTATGTAAGCCCCTGTGCCGAATGACCCCGCCATAATCACCTTCACATTGCCTTCGCTCTCGACATCACCGTAGAACGTCCCGCCCGGATTGTGCAGCTGCTCCAGGCCCTCATCCAGATGGACATTGGCATACACTTCCACTCCATGGAAGTAGATCACTTCGCCACTGAGTTCTATACTGTTATAGAATGCCGCCTCCTGTGGAATATTGTATTCATGGGGGTAAAGCAGTGCCTCCACGTCCACCTGCCTTACTCTCCCGTCCCATTCAAGCAGCACCTTGTCACCTTCATCACCACTTAGCAGCCCGATCGGATCGCTGAAATCAAACCCGACGTGTTCAGGCATGTCATACGCTTCAACGTCACCGTCAATCATCTGCGACAGTTCTTCAAGCGACAAAGCCGAAATGAGACGCTGGGTTATATCACGGTTGGGGTCATAAGCTCCCAGCTCGAAGCCCAACACCATGCCGTAATCATCCCAACCACCATAGCGCATATCGACTTCCAGCCCGATATAGGAGACGGCATCCGGGCTATTCCAGAAATAGACCCTGTTGTGCCCGATACCCGACTCGTGATTGGAGGTGAGCCATCTTTCCGAGAGCGCGTATTCATCACTGCCCCGGCTCTCAAGCGCTTCCGCCTCGCCGGACGTAAAGTTGATATCGAACGGCACCGCCTCTTTCCACTCGTCAGTATCATCATCCCAATAAACAATGGTGTTCTCTTCGAAACCGCCCCATGATGTGGCGACAAGATAGCGATCGCCATCTTGACGATCGGCCGGCTCGGGCTCGGTATCGGCAATGTCGGTGTCACGTTCAGCCACACTGATATAAGCCCAGGCGCCTTCGTTGATCTCCAACTCATGGGTCCAGACTGCCCCTCCAACAAACATCATACGCAGTCGCGCAGTGATTTCTATGCTGCTGTCAGCCGTATCCGGTTCAAGGTCACCGTCAATATACAGCCTGTGTATGACCCCGCCGACATCGATAACATCGGTGACAAGTTTCCCGCCGATGGAAAGGCCCGATTCATAGACAGCAACACCCATCTCGGTACCATTATCATCAGCGTCATAGAGCCCGACATCACCACCGATCGAGACCGCCGGGCCGTCACCCTGGCGTTCCAGATCACCATCCATAAGCATCCTCACCACATCGCCGTAAACCAGCAGTCCGTCATTAAATCCTTCAACGGCTTTGATCCATGCAGAGATCACATCGCCTCTTACTTCCACTCTGCCAATAGTATCTTCGCTCTTAAACACCGGATGGCTATCAAGATCATCCACGTCATAGTCAGCAAGCATGTCACCTCGGACAGTAATGCTGCCGATGCTGCCGGCACTGAATATCCTTCCACCGGTGACATCACCTTTGACAGTAATGCTTTCTATGCCTTGCTCTGTAATCCAAACGAATCCACCGCTCAGGGTACCGACTCTGAACGCCCCGACAAGTTCAGACTCGACTCGTGCACCTTCCCCTATTTCACCCTGGATCTCTAAATCTTCAAAAGATTTAGCTTTAAGCCGCGCGGTAAGGGTTCCTGTTATCTCGAACTTGTCCCGCACTCTCGCTCCAGCAACAAAGTCTCCGGCAAGGCTGCCGTCGAAGTAGAGCCAACCGATGCTGGATACATGGTCACCCAGCGTGAATCCGCCGAACGCTCCATCGCCGCCGTCAGCGATAAGGATGCCCTGCAGATCGTGAATCATCACCCACTCGCCGTCGAGATACTGCACCTTATCGCCTTTATTGAACTTAGGATAATCGTCCCAGTCCCCATCACCTACTATAACCATATCACCTTCGTCCAGAGCGCCAGGTTCGTCATCTACGATATCAAGTTCAAGACCCTGGACAAGGATGATGCCGATATCACCTCCGGCCTGAACCGGCGGCTGGGCGTTTATAGTCGAATCGCCCATGATAGCGCCTTTGACCCTGAGGTCGTCGATCGCTCCGTGGCTATACACATAGGCACCGAGCCCGTCGGCACGGGCGTCGAGCGTCGTGGTAATGACCAGTTCATTGATATGTGCGGCCTCGATGGGACCGCTGAGCGTATCGATATCGAGATACATGGTCATCACGGCACCGGCGGCGTCGATGCCTTCGAGTTCCATCCCGCTGATCACTGCCGTAGCGACACCGCCTTCGATGACGATGCCACCGATCGTGCCTATATCATCCTGTCCATCATAGTCGGCCTCATCGACATTCGCCGCGATAGCCGAGTAGGTATCCTCTTCGTAGGGCACATTCAGGTCGCCTTCAATCGTAATGAGTCCAATATGGTCGGCCGCCCAGATCAGTTTGCTGTTCATTGGCGCCGAGACGTCTCCCTGAATGGTGACATCGCCGATCGAGCCTTCTCGCGCATCGATGACGGGGTCTTCGCGTCGGAATTCAAAGACCATACCTTCGGTGACAATCACATCGCTTATGCCCCCTGCGCCGGTGGCGCGGATATAGCCTTCATGACCGAACGAACCGATCGACACCGGCAGGTAGATACCTTCTTCGGGGTCGATTCGGCCGAGCGAGTCGGCAATCAGCGCGGTGTTGAGTGAGCCGGTGATGGCAATACCCTGGCCATGTTCTGCATGACCGATAGCGCCGTTGACGGTGACGGGGCCGCTGAGGTCGGCATCGATATTCAGGCCGCCGATACCGGCGCTGGAAACGATACCGAGGTTGAGATCGAAGTCGGTATAGATGACGGCATGGTCGTAATCGGCCTCTTCATCAACATCTTCCATATCTTCCAGTAGTCCGACATATTCCGGCAGAAGATCATCCCTGACATCGACTTCCACCCACTGTCCATCGCCCAGGTATTCATGAAGCACATCGCCCACCAATGCGATGTCGCCATCGGCCGGGGTCGTGATGACCCATTCTCCGTCTTCTTCATCTTCAACGGCTTCAAACTCCGCGATCACGCCGTCAGTGTCGGCTGCGTCCCATCCGCCGGCATCGCCCACAATGTAACGTGCGCCATCGGCGGGGTCGTCGGGCTGGGCGGCCAGTATCGCCAGCACCGGTGCGTGATCGGCTTCCGGCGATTCCGGGCTGTAGAGGTGCACTTCAAGCACGTGCCGCTCATAAATACCGACGTTAGTATCCCATCGGCCGAGTCTGAATCCGAAGTCGATCGCATAGTCATACTCTTCGACATCCTCCATACCGACAGTCAGTCCGAAGTGGGAGGTATTATCGGCCGCCGACCAGTAGTAGACGCGGTTGATACCGTCTCCGTCATGGTTGGAGACCATCCAGCGGTCAGACAGGGTAAATTCGACATCTTCGGTGCCCAACTCGGCGACATCGGGGTCAACGATCGTTACGTGCGGATCATCATCACTGCTCGCAAGATAGACCCAGGTGCCGCCGTGGATGATCAGTTCGTCGTCAAGTTCACCGCCGATGAATATATAGGAGATACTTTCGGAGGTAATGACAAATTTATCGTCATCTTCAGCGACGAGATCACCTTCGATATAGAGCTCGGTAATTGTACCGCCGGCAGTAATGGCATCACCCGTATAGGATTCGCCCACGGATATGCTGCTGATCGAGCCGTCGGCGTTCAGAGTGTCCAATTTCAGTTCGCCTTGAACATTGAGGTCGCCAAGGTTGCCTTCAATATTGATAATTTCGGCGTTATCATCCCCTTCACCGGTCAGCGAGCCTTCGACATAGAGTCTACTGAGGCCGCCGCCGACATGGACGGAGCCGGTGACGCTGCCGTCGGCCCATGGCCTATCCGGATCGTGCATCGGATCGGCAACATGGATATAGTCATTGACCTGCTCACCGACATAGATTGCGTAGTCCTGATCGCCGTCATGGACATCGCCTTCGAGACGGAGCCGTCCGATCCACTCATCGACACGAACGCCGTCAATGAAGCCAGCATCGAACGAGTTAGTCGCATCTTCCGGATCAGCATTGGGACGCACCTTCATCCAGGCGGCCTCGACGGCACCGGTCACGTGGACGTGTCCGATGGAGTGTTCGCTCTTGAACAGCGGCTGATCTTCATCAGCGTCGTAAGGCACGTTGATATCAGCGTCGACGGTGATGATTTCGATAGGACCTTCGCTGAGTATACGTCCGCCGGTAACATCGGCTTCAATAAGAACATCGCCGATCCCGCCACCATTGTCGAAATCGTCCCAGTCGAAGTAGGAAGCCCACACGAAGCCGCCGCTCATACCGCCTTTGATCGTAATCTGACCGATAGCGAGTTCGGAGCCGTCGGCGTCGGTATAATAAGCACGAACAAGCCCATCTTCCAGAGTGCCGATGAACAGCTCACCGATGTAACCGGTGCGCAACGAGCCGTCTTCCATCGTACCGATGCTCAGGTAGTCGATGTAGCCGAAGTCGTCGAGGTCGTCCACATCCCAGTTGATGCTGACGTTGGCGCCTTCGGCGAGCGTCCGGACTCTGAGCAGTTCGATCTGATCGGCTTTGAGGTCGGCGCTGAGTTCACCGGCGATAACGAGGGTGTCGATGTCAAAGCCGGAAGCGAGCAATCCGTCGCCCGCAAGGTCACCTTCCAGCCAGAGCCACCCGATTTCGCCGTCGGCTTCATCGTCAAAGCTGATGCTACGGAACGCACCGCCGCTGACAAGACGCCCTTCGATCAGATCGGCGCCGTCCCCCTCAACGTGAATAGAACCTATATCGCCGACAGCGCTGACCGGCGCGCGGAGGTGGCTGACCAGGCCCCTTATGGCAGCCCAGTCATAGTCATCACCGGACTTTTCAATGTCTTCGGTATCGCCGAGGATGGCACCTTTAACGCGCAGTTCGTCAATATCGCCGTGGCTGACCACGCTGAACGGATATTGGGCTTCGTCCTCACGCGCATCGATGCTGTAATCGAGGATCAGCAGTTCGATATAGTCGGCGGTGAAGTCCTCGCGGAGCTGCGCATCATCGCCCAGGTAGATATGCACTTTGCCCATATCGTAGGGTCCATGGACGCTGATACCGTAGATGCCTCC
>PUNP01000094.1 GCA_003551785.1 Candidatus Brocadiaceae bacterium
CCGCACCGCCTTCGGGGCCGCGGTTATAGAAAGACGCCCAGGAGATATCGATGTGCTCGACAGGATTACCTTCACCAGCGGCGGATTCACCGGCAAGCACAAATAAAGCACCTAAAATCAATCGATAAACTCCGCAGGTACGTGCGGTGTCATACATGGCAACGACGTTTTCCGTCGGCGTGTTGTCTTGAATCTGGTGGGTAGGTGCAAACAGGTAACCACTGCCCGGCATCATCACATCAAGGGTCTCGCGGCAGTAAGAGACCGTATCGTCCACCGTGCCGCAGGCAAGCGGTCCCGCGGTGCTTATGCAGCCATGGAATGCCAGTTGGTCGCCATAACAGCGCTTCAAATATTCGGGGGCCATGTCTTTGGCCTCAGGTTGGAGAGTATCGACGACGTCGATCCCCATTTCGATAAAATCAGCGAAAGCCCAACTGCTTGACCCGCACGAGTGGATCATGACCGGCAAATTGAAAGATTTTGCCACATCAATGATTTTCTGATGATACGGACGCAGCAGTTTACGGTACATCTCCGGCCCGATAGTCGGCCCGTTCTGAGTGCCCAGGTCTTCGCCCATCCAGACAAAATCTATGCCCCCGGCGGACGCCTCGATAGTGCGTGACAGGACAGCCGTTTGCCAGTCGATTTTCCGGGAGACGAGGGTGACAAAAGCCTCATTTTGCAATGCCAGATCGATGAGAACCTGTTCCATCGTACGCAGCATGCCCATGGAGTTAATAATGTCTCCGAGACCTGCGCCGCCGGTATATACAGCGTAGTCACGGTATTTACGGCAGACCGGCTTGACGGAGACGTAATCATAATCATCCGGGTCAGGAAGCGGCCAATCGGCTATTGTTCGGGGGGCTGCCTCCTTGAGCGGAAAATCGCAGTAATCCCAGTACGCACCGCTATTGTGCTCAACTTTGCGCGTGACAATGCCCGTCTCCGGGTCGACACGTCGTCGGGGTTTTTCAGGATGCAGGCGGGGACCGGTGTAAGGGCTTTGAACCGAACGGAAATCCACCCCGAGCGCCGATAGAAGGGCCTCCGGGGTTACGGCACCGAAATGTTCCATCAGGCGCCTTTGAATGTCCGGATTGCCCATATAATTTATAGGTACACGGTCCGGTTCCTCCAACGCTATCGCCGTCAAAGCTCTCTCTTTTGATCTCATGTTTTGCTCCTATAATACTGGAATCCACTGGTCGATGAAACAGACGCCGGCGGCAAGCTGGAAGTCACGGTAGACACGCACCGGGTCCTTCGGGTAGCTGCCGGGCGGATGTCCGGAAAGCTCTTCCAGATGCGACCACTGCATGTCATTGATCCCGAAGCCGCCCACAGCTCGTCCGTTAGTCGGCCGCATGGCGATAGTATCGAGTGCCATTTGTGCGTTAGCCTCCCACCCCCCTTCAAACCGACTGTAACCTATTTGATCAGACATTTTCATTTCACCTTAAAGTATTATGTACAGCTCTCATTCCGCTAATTCAGACATAACGGGAGCGTCCGGAAGCGACGGAACCTTCTCCCTGCACCGACCGAAAATCCACAGAGTTGTTCCGAAAACAACCCAGCCACACGCGAGTGCGGCGAGTGCAGGGGCATGCGGCTGTATGAGACGCATAGCAATGATCATAGAGCCGAGAGTTATCATGATGACCGGCATCTGCCTGGTCATAGTCCAGAGCGAATGACGTGCTTCATAAGCAGTGATGATGCTGACCATCGGGAAGACTGTCATGAACCCGTGCAGCAGGTTTTTCGACAGAATAAGCGTGGTGATAACGGCGGCGATGACGGGCAGTTTGATATAAATGGGCAGCGGACTTTTATGGTGCGGTTCTTCCCGATACGGCTGCATGCGCAGTATGACAGCGGCAAAAATGAAGATAACGGCGGCCGAAAGCCAGAACGTCATGGTATTGCGGGGGATGACATGAGCAATCGCTCCTCCGGCAAAACCATAAAGCAGGGCTGCTGCTGATATAGCGGCGATGATGGGGACGTGTGCGTGAACATGCATCCACCTGACCGCGTGCATGAACAGCAGGATCAGGGCCAGTCCGATGACATTCGTTGCATCGACAGGGCGCCCGAGCGCCATAAAAGCCATCGAAAACGGCAGCGGCAGTGTCATGATCAGCGCTTTGGTCCGCGGCGCAGCCATGTAAGCGACGGCTGTGGCCTGGAGCGATACAACGATCAGTAAAGCATAGTCCCATGTGTTCATATCTCTGTAAATTACAAAAAAACGAAGTTTACAATCTGTTTTCCAGAAGCTTCACACCATTATCATAAAAGATACAGTTTCTGAGTTGGCTTATCTCATAACGAAACAAATCAGGGTTTATCCCCCCAGTCGGGCACATCAAGCGTCTCACCGTTTTTGAGCGCGGATTGGTGCGCCATGACGCCCATCGCCATGAAACGGGCGGCCATCCGGATATGTATCGCTGGCTGCCGGTCATGAGCGACGGCATCGACAAATTCATGGACAAGATAGGGATGCGAGCCGCCGTGTCCCTGCGGAGTGAAATCTAAATTCTGCAAATCTGCCTCGTCCACCTCCCTGTTCATCGCAGCCTTAAATGCGTCCTGCACCTGCTGTGGGAGCGGGTCGAACATCTCCTTCGGCGTCAGTTCCGTACTTTTCAGTTGTGGCAGGTCGTCGAGAGCGATGTTTTGCGCGTCCGGACGGTCTATCTCGAACCATCGGTCTTCGGTGAATGAACCGCGGGTGCCCATGATTCGGAAAGTTTCACTGTCTTTGCCCAGGCGTCCCGGCGTCTCACGCAGTTCGGCTATCCGCACAACGGCCCCGTTACTCATCCGGAAAAGCGCCATCTCGTTAGAGAAAGCGCTGTCTTCAAAAAACGGGTCCCCGGTTTTGTTTCTGTATCCGTACGCCGTGACTTTTTCGGCATGCGCATTCATCACCCAGACGGGCCCGCTGGTTGAATGGGTGGGATAGTGCATCGGCCCGTCGAGAATGTTTTTACGGAGATATTTACCTTTAATTTCCAGCCATTCTTTCCCGCTGGCGCTGCTGGTACGGGAGTTCTGAACCTGGCGCAGGTTACAGTGGCTATCGACATCATGGCAGTATTCACCTTCGGCATAGACAAAATCTCCGAAAGCGCCTTCTTCCGCCTTTCTCCTGCAGTACATCGACTGCGGATGATAGCAGGTGGTCTCGCCGAGCATATATTTCATGCCAGTTTGGTCGCTGGTATTGATCAGTCTGTCGCACCAATCGAGGATTTCGTTACCATCGGGCAGTTTAATGATCGGCACCGCACTGTAAACATGTTTGCCGGCCTTCATCGCCCGGAGGCACTGCGGTGCGTGCAGCCACGGCTGCGTGATGATGATTAGCGCATCAAGGTCACTGCCACATATCTCGTCCAGACTGGCATAAGCGTCACGCTGGTCGAATTTATCCTGATAGAACACGTCATCTGCAAAATTTTTGATCCGCTCGGGTTCCCGGTCGCAGAAAGCGATCCTGTCAACGAGCGGATGTGACTTAAAAAGCGGTGCGAACGCCGATCCGAAACTGCCGAGTCCTACTAAACCTATGCTGATTCCCATGAAAAAGCTCCTTTACAGTTAGAGTACATCTGTTTACATTAGCGATAATTTGCAAAATTCTTCATCTGACTTCGGGCTATGCTTTATCCGCCTTCTTCAGAACACGTTCTAACAAGGGATGCCGGATCGAGGCAGCGGCACTTTTCCAATATTGAAACGCCGACGAAGGTACCAGATCCGGCTCGAAACCAAAGTTAAGGTACATTTTAACAGCGGCGATCCTCTGCGTATGTGTGACCAGATAAGCCCTTTCATGCCATTGAGCAAGTTTTTGCATAACATAAGATAATGTCGCTTTACCAAGCCCGATGCCCTGCCAGTATGGTCGTATAGCTATCCAATGAACACGGCCATAGTCAAGTCCGCGGAAATTGCTGTTGCACCAGGCGGAGGCCACTCCTATGCCCTCACCGTCAGGGTCGGTCACTATAAAACATCGCCTGCCAATCATATGCGGATCATCACCGAATTCCGATATAAAGGTGTCGTCGCTGATAGAGATATACTTTTCGGCGTCGCGCTGGATATCGGTCCATAGATCGATATCTTCAAGAGTCATAGGGCGAAAGCCGCATCCGTCCGGAGGGGAGAATTCAGGAATGTCATTGAGGTGCGGGCGTATCATATTGACCTGGCCGTGCGTGAAATTTTTGTTTTTCATTGTTTTACCCCTTTTTTCAGTATTTTATCTAATGAGCCGGCAAGCAAACAACATCAAGTCCGCACATTTTCCCGAAGGCGGCCACGTCCTGCGCACGATCTCCCAGCACAAGAGCACTGTGGTGAGTTCCGCCGAAGCGAGAATAAGACTCCAGGAAAGGGGACAGATCCATTTTCGGGCGTATCCAGGCACGCACGGTATTGCGCATTTCCGGTTTAATGTTGTCGTTTTCTGAAAGTACTTCAACAGGTGCAACGATAAACGAAAAGGAGTCGCGTGGTCCGGGCACGATATTGACAAAGGCTGCGTGGCCGGGTTCGACCGCACAGGTTAGAATAGCCGGGTCTGCGGCTTTCCCGAAGGGAAACGGTTTTTCGCAGATGCGGGGTTGGCCCCCGGCGACCGACGGGCTGATCTCGCCCATATGCGACAGGAACAGGCTCTGGCCGGACCAGTCAGGACAGAATATTTCAGTGAAGGTTGTCCGCCCGAATGCACGTGCCAGAGCGCCGACAAGCGCAGCTGTCAACACGTCGCCCTCGCCGGCATAGCCGATTCCACGCGCCATCGCTTTGGAAATTTCCAAAAACGGCATCGTATCCGCCGGCCGATCGGCACGGTTAAAATGCTGGAAATTTACGCTGCATGCGCTGACCCCACCCTGCTGAAGCAGATGCCGCAAGCCGAGCCCGACCCTCACCGAGCGCCGGTGGGTTTCATGGCAAACATCACACTCGAATTTTTCGTGGTCGGATTCCATCTCTGAGGCGACTTCCTCATCGGTAACCTCAAGCGTTGCATCATCAAGATCGCTTAAATCCTTTTGCGTCACCTCGATCCCGAATCGTTTTTTCAGCAAACTTTCATCCACTGAAAAATCCCCCATC
>PUNP01000648.1 GCA_003551785.1 Candidatus Brocadiaceae bacterium
AAACCTCCACGGGGCTTGTCCCCGTGGTTCTAACGACTGACCACCAGAAACGAATTGGCCCCTCAAAATGATTCCCCACGGAGCTTGCCCCCGTGGATGAAATGACTGCCGGCTTGGTACTGCGGTCAGGACAGACCCGCTACCGGCAGTTGATTTTTGATATTTATGATTTTGAGCATTGTAATTTATTTGGAACTTGCAATTTTGAATTTGGAATTTCCGTTCCCAGGACATTGGATATTGATAATTGGATATTGGATATTTGTTGTTTTCGTTAATTTTTTCGTACATCGACAATTTTCTGTCGATGTTCTGCAACTAATGATCTACTCATCCTCCTTCGCCTGATCCCATGCTTTGTCCAGTTCATCGAGCGAGCATTCTTCAAGTTGTCTTCCCTCGGATTCAAGTTTTAATTCGAGTTTGCGGAACCTTTTTTGGAACTTGAGGACTGTTTCCTGCAATGCCGTTTCGGGTTCAAGTTTGAGTTTTCTTCCGACATTAACGAGTGAGAAGAGGATATCGCCCATCTCCTCTTTCATCTTAGCCTGATCCTGTTCGATAACGGCTTCTTCAAACTCCGCCAGTTCTTCTTCAAGTTTTTCCATAGCGCCATGTTCATCGGCCCAGTCGAACCCGACGGCGGCGGCTTTTTTTTGGAGTTTATAGGCGCGCATCAAAGCCGGTATATGGCGCGGGACGCCGTCGATGGCGGATTGCAGCGGACGTCCGGCTTCTTTTTTTTCCGTCTTTTTTATTTCCCGCCAATTATCCAGCACTTCACCTGAATCTTTGACCTTTACCTCGGCGAAGACGTGCGGATGCCGTCTGATCAGCTTGTCAGCTATTCTGCCGGCAACATTTTCGAAGTCAAAAAGGCCATTTTCACGGCAAATTTCCGTCTGAAAGACCACTTGCAGCAGCAGGTCGCCAAGTTCTTCTTCGAGCTCATCCATATCCCCGGCCTCAATAGCATCCAGGACTTCTCCGCATTCTTCGACGAGGTATGGCTTGAGCGAGTCAAGCGTCTGTTCGGCATCCCATGGACAGCCTCCGGGGGCTCTGAGTTTAGCCATGATATCGATCAGGCGTGCGGTATTATGAAGTTTTTTACCTTTATTACCTTTATTCAATTGACTTTTTTGCTGTAATTTGATAGATTATTAATGGTTTATCTTTATGGGCGGATAGCTCAATCGGCGAGAGCACTTGCCTTACACGCAAGGGGTTCCGAGTTCGAGTCTCGGTCCGCCCACCATTCTTTGGTTGGGCATAAGGCCTTATTAATAAGGCTTTAAGTCGTCCACTTCTTTTCGTTTTGCCACCTCCTATCGTGACCGGATCGCTGTTTGGCAGCACAATACGGTAACAAATTAGCTCCTATTCGTTTTTTTGCATTCTAACAGAAAATCGATTTTGGGGCAATCCACTCGTGAAAAAAGGAGGTTTTAATTGAAATTTACTGCGGAGTTTTAGAAATGATTCAAAAGGAAAATAATAATATATTAATTATTGGGGCCACCATGACGGCCCTGGGAGCGGCTTTGGAAAAGCCAGACAAGGTGACTGTTATTGAAGCCGGCGCCGCTCCCGCACCGGAATTTGCGGGTGCTTTTTACGCAGGTGAAGGTAACTGCGGCAAGAGTTATGTTTCGGAAAGATGCTGCGAATTAGAACGTGAACTTACGGAACGCAACGTTTTAACTTCCGGGCGTTTTCATATTCCGGCACTCATCCCGGTGCTTTCACAGCGCATCAAAGATGCCGACCTGCTTTGTCTTTTCTGGACGGACATAGTTGATATATCGCGTTCCGAAAACGATGAGGGGTATATTGCCACCTTTTTCAATGCTTCCGGATTGCAGAACCAATTATTTAATCGCGTGATCGATACAACGTCCGCCCCCTCCGGATGGGAAGCGCCGCGGCGCTGGAGTGAAAAACGCCTGTGGGCGCAGTTGCATGGAAAGGTGCCGCCCGGGGTGGAGATGAACCAGCAGGGGATACATTTCCGTCCGGGAAGGTTCGACACCGAATGCTATTTCGGAGTCGAGCTTGCCCCCGAAACCGAGATGCCTGCTGCACGGCGCAAGCTGATAAACGCTTGGCGCAG
This sequence comes from Candidatus Brocadiaceae bacterium, assembly GCA_003551785.1. The sequence goes on from PUNP01000648.1 coordinate 2,114, forward strand.
CCGTCCTCCGACACTTGCCGATACCCGTATAGCTGCGTTAGCCACCGAATTCCAGTATTGCTGCTCTGCGGAAGCGTTTGAACCTGAACCCGGACTCACCCATCTGCCATCGGCCGGATTCTCCGATCCACTGGATGCATTCGATGCAGGATACCGGCTCATTACCCAAACCGAAAGGGAGACCCTATGATATTATCTACTTTAAAGCCGGAATGCCGTGTTTCGCAGGAGTCTGCAGAGCCACGGTTTGATGAAAACTACGATTTGATAGTAGTCGGGCTCGGCACGGCCGGCTCGATTGCGCTTATAACCGCGGCTCGAAAGGGCCTTAAAGTTCTGGGCATCGACAAACTGCCTGTGATGGGCGGAACGGCTACTGCCGGCGGGATATCTTCTTATTACCGCGGTGTCCCCGGAGGCATATTTGAGGAACTGGATCAGCTTGCTGCGGAATCAGGTCGGGAATGTTTTACCGAAACAACCAAGAAATTCCATCCTGAAGCAAAGAGCATGGCGCTCCAGGAAGCAGCCGAAGAGGCAGGAGCCGATATCGCTTTCGCCTCACGTCCTATCGGCGTGTATCTCGAAAATAAACGTGTCTGTGGAATCAGATGGCTCTCACCTTCAGGCCCCAGGGATACCGGCAGCCGCATCGCTATCGATGCCACCGGAGACGGCGAGCTGTGCGCTATGGCTGGATGCGCTTATACACATGGACGCGAGTCCGACGGTAACCCACAACCTTACTCTCATGTACCCTGCTGGGTATGGAAAGTCGAGAACCAATACCGACATGTGTCACAGAACTTTGATGCCGGCAGTACGGTTCCGGCTACAAACGGCGAAGCGCTGTCGGAGGCTATCGTACACGGTGGAAGCTTACACCTGCTTGAATCTTATGGAGATGAGGAAAAATTGCTGTATGCGGGGCGTTTGCTCGGATTACGCGAGGGTCGCCAAATCGAGGGTGAAAAACTCTTGCGTCTGAGCGATTACCTGGATGAAAAGATAACTGATAAACCTGTCTTTTACGAATCATCGAATCTGGACACCCACACCCAGGACTGGGCATTCGAGAGCGATACGGTGCAGGAATGGCTAACCGTGGCCAGTCTCTGGCAGCATGAATTCTGCGTACCGGTTCCGCTGGAAACCATGATACCGGTAGGTTTTGAAGGAATCCTCACCGCCGGACGCTGTCTCTCCGTAGATCACGACCTGTCGCAGGCGGTACGCATGCAGCAAGCCATGCAGCAATGCGGAGAGGCTGTTGCCAGAGCTGCTGCAATATCGCTGAGCCGTAATATTCCGATCAGAAAGGTGCCTTATCCAGAACTGCAAGCTGAGCTTCGCAGATCAGGCTGCCTGCCCGTCCCCCCGCCGGATACGATTTCTCAGCAGCTTACTAAAGATATTGACGCCGTCCGGAAAGACCTTGAGTCCGGAGACAGCGGGCTCGGCATCTGGTCGGCGCGTCAACTCGGAGAAACTGCACGGCCGCACCTCAGGAAATGGCTGTCTGATCCGAATTCAAACCTGGCTAAAAACGCTGCCCTGGCGCTCGGACTGCTCAATGATACCGAAGCCCTTCCGGTATTGCGCAAGATCATCCGGGAACGCGACCCGCACATTCCACAAAACAATCGCAAGCTCAACGCCAAACGTCTCTGTGCGGCTCTTTATCTGGCAGGAAGGCTGGAAGATGCAGACTCCGTGGAAAATATCGCAGCAATTCTCACTGACTGCATCAAAGAATTAGATGTTTTCTCATACGCTTTTACCGCCCTTCTGAGAATCGGCGCCGGACGCCCCGAAGTACGCGAAAAAGTGGCAGGGACCGTGCGAAGCGTGCTGGAGAATGAGGAATTTGGCATAGAACTGCCCGAAGGGCGATGCCGTTTCAAAGAACCCTCCACGGCCTATTTCCGCATCGCGGCCGCTGGCGTTCTGGACAGATGGCGGATTCCTCATGAATTGATGCGGTTGGTAAAGCCCGAAAAACTAACAATGCGCGAGAAAGGAGTTTACAAAAAAACAGGGCGCTGACTTCAAAAATGATGCGTTTACCCTGTAGGTTATTGTGTGGATTTCCCTTCCCAACAAGGTGATTTTCCCCCACGTGAGAGTGGAAAAACGTGAACGACACGGACATGCACGGACGGACACGGATTTTCCGCCACGTGAGAGGGGAAATTAAGAAAAATCGGTGTTGTTTCTTTAGTTATTCGTATAATACTTCTCTACCCGTTTCCGCACTGGAGTACAGTCCGTTCAGGATTTTCTGAACGGATATGCCGTGTTCCGGAGTTCCCCAAAACTCTTGACCTGTAACAAGGCAATTGACCATTTCTGAAACGGAATTACGAGCTTCTATCCCCTGAGTATCAATTTCCGTCGTGCAGTATGCATTATGCTGCTCAAAATGATGATAAGTCCCCGAATGGCCGGTTTCTATCGCGCCTTCAGTGCCAACTATGCGCATAACCTGGCTCTTTCTCTCACGCTGATGTCCCGCCCAGGACACCTCAAACAATAGCGAGGCTCCGTTGGCAAATCTGACAAATCCCGACGCAAAATCTTCGACATCGAACTCTTTCCCCTCGGCCTGAGCTCTTGCCATACCTACATGATGGTGCGCTGCTCCGCTCACGCTCACGACTTCGGGATGCCCCATCAGCCACATACTCAAATCAATACGGTGAACTCCGAGGTCGATCAAGGGACCACCACCCGATTTATCCTTCTGGCCGAACCAGCCGCCAAAGCCGGGTATACCGTCACGTCGGGTCCATGAACAAAAGCCGTGATAAATATCGCCTAAAGCTCCGGAATCCACTAATAACTTTAACGTCCTGTGCTGGGGATTGAAGCGCTGGGAAAAATTGATGCCGAGCCTCAGTCCGGACTCGTCAGCGGCATCCCTCATATCTTCCGCCTCCTCAACAGTCATCGCCATCGGCTTCTCACAGAGTACGTTACATCCTGCTTCCAACGCATCAAAAGTGACCGGTTTATGTAAATAGTTGGGT
>PUNP01000404.1 GCA_003551785.1 Candidatus Brocadiaceae bacterium
AATGCCGCAAGGAAACTCCGTGACGACGCGCCGATGATCCTGGGCAGAGATGAAGCCTACATCGGAGTTCTGATCGATGATCTGGTGACCCGGGGCACGCAGGAACCCTACCGCATGTTCACCTCGCTTGCGGAATACAGATTGCTCCTGCGTCAGGACAATGCGGACAGACGGCTGATGAAATACGGTTATGAAAATGGGCTCGTTGACAGAGAACAGTGGGAGAGGCTCCGGAACAAAGAAGAGGCCATCCGGGCGTTGTGGGACGAATTGAACTCAAAACAGATCAACGGGGTGACCCTGGCCAGGATGCTCCGGCGCCCGGAGATGGACCTGGAGCAATTGACCGAATCCGATCCCGGGCTGAAACGGCTCATGACGGATAAAGCTGCGTGCGAACAGGTGGAAATTGAGGCGCGTTACGCCGGTTATTTTGAGAGGCAGCGCCGGCAGATAGAAAAATCAAAACGTGCGGAGAACAAGGCCATTCCTCCCTGGCTGGATTATGGGGATATACCCGAACTGCGCAGTGAGGCCAGGGAGAAGCTGTCCGAAGTGCAGCCCCGCTCCCTTGGGCAGGCCTCCCGTATAAGCGGCATCTCGCCCGCCGACATATCGATTCTTATGCTCTATATCGAAGGCGGAAAACGGCGCCGGCAGCAGCATGGTTCGTAACTGGCTGCGCCCGTTCGGGAACGGACGCCCCGAATTGGAGGCGCCTTTGGCGCGATACGAATGAACATCCAGTTTGCCATGACCAATGTCAATGCTCACTGTCTTTTTCCCCGAAGGGGATATTTATTTACAGCCCGGGGTTGGGTCGGCAGCCGTTTGCCGCCCCTGCCCCGGGGAAACTGTAGAGTACGAAACCTTCCCTGAAAGGGATGTTTAATCGTTTCTCAATCAGAAATTAAGCATCCCTTCATATGAGCAGATGATCGAATTCAGTTGGACCGGCCGGGGGTACACATACCACAAACTCTCCCTTTTCGGGCGATTGCACGGCGACCTCGACGGTCGGCTGATCCCGGCCCTGGCCGTACCTTGCCGTTATCCTCGCTGCTTTCACCAGGTTGTTCTCGCTGCATTGGCCGGTCAGCAGCGATGTGGGCCCCGCGCAGTGGACGCATTGGAGGGTCGTGTGATCCTCCGATACCAGGGCTTCAATCTGCTCGTTTTCATCTTTAACACGCCCCACGACCAGACGCGTGGCGGCATCAAGCCTGAAGTGCCGCCCGATCCGGAGCAGGGGCAGTTCCTTCGAACTCAATTGATTGTGGGCAAGCAGATCCCGAATGCGCCGCGCATACCCCGGTTCGGTCAGTCGGCATCCTCCGGCCGGGGGGGGGTATTCTTTGATGCCGAGCTTCTCAGCCAGTTCCATCTGGGGTTTGCGCTGGCGGCCGGAGAACCCGAAAAGCCCGTCCCTGTCGATCCACCCCTTTATCTCAGGCCGGGTGGGTGGAAGAATGTGCGCGGACAGCGGGCGCAGTACGATATCCTCGACCCCGGCCTCCTTTTCAACATGGCGCATCATATGCTTTTGTTGGGTCATCGGCCTCTGGCCCACCACTTCCCCGGTGGCCAAAAACTGTGCCCCGCAGTTCGGCATCAGCTCGCGCGCCTTGCGCAGCTGCAGAATCCGGCAATCGATGCAGGGGTTCATCTGGCTGCCGTGCCCGTGAGAAGGATCCCTGACGATTGCGATCATCTCCTCGCTTATCTCCTCGCTCCTGAACTCCATCCCCATCCGGGCGGCTGTTTCCGAAAGTGCAGCGGCCCCATCGGCCGGGTCGTCCGCGATAAAGACAGACGAAAAGTGCAGCGCAAGAACCCTGATGTCCTGCTCGATCAAAATTTTTGCTGCCAGGAGGCTGTCCAGCCCCCCGGAAAAGAGACAGATTGCTTTCATGGTCAATATGCATCCTATGCAAAAGTTCGAACGGCAGCTTTGGCGCTTTCGCTTTAAATAGCCCGCATTTTACGGCTATTTTCCAACATTAGGCTAAATTTTACTTACTCAAACACTAAAAGTTGTTATAACACATAAATAAATATTTACTTAGCTTCAAATGTTGAACATTATCCGTAAAATTTAGGCTAGTCCCTGCCCAAAAAGTTGAAACAGGCTCGTAGTGAAGTGGGTAAGGGACTGGAAATGTCCAGTCCCTCCCCGTTGTCGCAATGGGGTCGTTTCCCCATGTTTACTGGCGTGAGGATCTCTCACCGGGCGACCCCTGTCAGAGTTGCCCCGCTTCGGGGAATAACTCTACGTGCTTCGCCACGACCATCATAATCCTTGCAGAACTGTTCCAGTGTCAGTAGTCCGAGTTTTCCACAGAAATACCCCATTCGCAGTTTGCCGTTATCGCTGTAGTTCTTCCGTTTTAACTTCATACATCGCAGACGCATGCGGATCCACGAGTCGAGTTTTTGGAATTGCCACCTCGTTGTTGCAAACTTTGTGGTGAAGTAGTTCGCTGTCCCTCTGATCACTCGGTTAAGTTTCATTACAGTTTCGTCGTTCAGATTCCGTTTCCGTTCGGTCAACTCCCTCACTTTCTCTTTGAATTTCTGCTCGGACTTCTTGCGCATTCGACGCGACCGCGACGAGAGCATGAAGCCGAGAAACTCGTACCCCTTGCCATACGTCGTGATATGCGTCTTTTCAGGACTGAGCTGGAGTTGCAGCTCATCCTCCAGAATGCGTTCAGTCAGTCTGAGTGCCTCTTGCGCTTGCCGTTGGCTCTGGCATATTACGACAAAGTCGTCGGCATACCGCACGAAGCGGTATCCGGCTTTATCGAGTTGCCAGTCCAGATGGTTGAGGGCGATATTGGCCAGCAGGGGGGATATTACTCCACCCTGCGGCGTTCCGACGTTGGTCGGCTTAAATACGCCATCTTCCATGACTCCGGCCGTGAGAAATCCTTCGAGAAGATCCAGGATGTTGCCGTCGGCCACGCGACTGGCTACAAACTTCTTAATGACGCTATGAGGCAGGTTGTCAAAGAATCCCTTGATATCAGCGTCCAGTATCGTCCAGTCACCTTCGCTGTGGAATTCCAGAACCTTCTCAATCGCCATATGACAGTTGCGCCCTGGTCTGAATCCGAACGAACAGTCATGAAACAGCGGTTCAAAGATGGGGCTTAGAAGTCTGCGCATCACTTCCTGAGCCACCCTGTCCCGTACGATGGGTATCCCCAGCGGACGGGTTTTCTTTGAGCCGGGGGCTTTCGATATGTGGACGCGGCGCAGCGGCTTTGGCCGAAATCGCCTCTTCTTGAGGTCGTGCATAAGACAGTCGAGGTTTTGTTGCAAGTTATTCTCGAACATCTTTATGCTCACCTTGTCCACCCCGGCGGCTCCCCGGTTGCTTTTGACAGTCCGGAATGCCTGCATCATCAGCTTGGGAGTAATCCTCCCTGTTAGCGAATGTTCTTTGATTATTTTGCTCATGGTGAGCCTTTCACGTATTGTTATCACATTGTTATCATGCGTCGCCTTTGCGGGGATGTTGCTTAGCCGCCAGTATTTCGGTTTGTCCGGCAAGAGCACGAACGGGCCAATTTTGGGCTTTAACCGAGGGGGCTAACTATCCTCATGAAACGATGCACTCTCATATCTTGTCTCTGTCAGGTATTGCCTTTCTCTCCGCCCTCCTCGGACGGAGTTACTACGGCGCTGCTGCAGTCCTTAAAACGGGGGCTGATCAGGCGCCATTCCCCGCACCATCGCATCGCCCCTGTCCTTTCGTCTGTGACTTATAGACGGGACTACCGCACGAGCGGACGATGTAGAACATTCATCGGTTACGACCCGAAACCATTTTCTTCAGGTGCCGGCATGTATCACCGTGTAAAGGTTCACCGCAGGTAGCCGCATATCCTGTGGTGAGTGGAGAGGGAGAGAACCTCTCTTCGGCGCTTCGTTAAAAGGGCGGTAACTCGCGCACCTGTCCGGCCTAAGTGCCGCCCCCTGAAGTATCCCCGCCTGGCCTCTTCGTCACGTCTCCTTCTTCCGGGAAAGCCGTTGGAAACCGCGCTGGCTGCTTACCCTTGCTTATGATGCACAAGGTTCGAGCGGAGAGTTCTGCACGGCCGCGGAGCCGCGCAGGTAAGCTTTGGCATTTTAATTGTCACCTCCGTTGACTTGCCTCACTGTTTGTGTTTATGATAGACTCAGTTTCGAGTCGCTACGACTCACGCACCCCTTCAGGGGTTCCGTCCACTTGCACCTTTAGAACCGCTTTTTCCATTCTAACTCAATTATATAGAAGGCACTGCTTCGAGAAAGGCGAGAACCCCTGAAGGGGTTCACTACAAACCTGACATGCAACAATTACAATTTTTCTGTATATCGGGCGTGGTTCACTGAGGACTTACGGCAAATGGGACCTACTGGACGCACCCTCTTGCCGCCTTTTCGGCCACGCCCCTCAGCTTGAAACCCCTGCCTGCGGCAGACAGGCGAGGCTCACAAACTTTGCCCCGTTTTTCCTAACCCGTATCGTTGCTTTGTGAGAAATGCGGGCTAAGCAGCCACATGAGACGTAGCTCACTGAGGACATAAGTATCTTAATTGTAATTTTCTTGCTTTATTGGCAAAAAAAATATTTCTTGCTCAGGTAACTTGTCTTTCTCAATGTCGTTATAACTTAAAACTTAAAACCTAAAACTTAAAACTTTTCCGGCTTGTCCGGGTTATGTCATTTACACCCGGTTTCAGGCCTGCTGTCATTTTTTCAGGCGCGTCAGGGGTGAGAATTGTCTTTTTTCGTCTTTCATCTTTCAAACCCAAAAAATGAAACGGGTCATTGAAGCCACCAGCCATTGTCCAGTACGATCATTCGCAATCTGGCCCGCCCCTTTTCGACCTCACGGCCGTCGTCCTGAAGGACGGGACCGCTTTCGTAGGTGGACACCAGACTTCTGTCCCCGTAAAAGAGCAGGCTGAAGTAGTCGTATTGGGAATCGCCACCGATCAGGGGTGGGCGCCGCTGCCAGGTGGCCCCTTCGTCTTCAGACACCGATACCGCCAGCGGTGAACGCCAGGGAAAGTCCGGCGACCCATAAGGTACACCTGTGCGGTCATTATGCATCATCACCAGCCGCCGTGTTCCGGGAACGCGCTTTATCG
>PUNP01000235.1 GCA_003551785.1 Candidatus Brocadiaceae bacterium
GAAAACATGCTCCCTGACTTTCGGGGTGGTATAGATATGCTGAAGTCCTCGCAGCATTTTGGTGATGTCATCACGGCAGCGGGGATCCAGCTGGATATCTGCTATATCGACCTGCCCGAATCTTGTCTGATCTCCAAGACTGGTGAGTTTTCTCACTTGGCCTTATCTCCCATATATAAGCGTTTATTATTGCTTATATTATAGCTCATATGCGGGAGTGAGGTCAAGCGAACGGAGTTCTTTTGCGGCTTCTATTTTCTGCCGAATATCAGGGATGGAAGGAGGGAGAACAAATACTGGAAAAATCCAGGTTGCGATACTCGCAATCTAATGGTTTTTAGCCAAAGTTCTAAACCGATTTTTGATGAAAAATCTTATGTAAGAGGTGTTTTGAGGTGTTTAAACCACCTTATGGCTATAAAAAACAAACCCTTGTTGAAGGCAGCCCCGGGAGCATATCGCGATCCCCGGAAAAAATAGTTTATCCTCTACCTTTTACTGAAAAGGTATCCAGTAGAATCAACTAATGGATTATAGTTAACTTGGTGTTGTTTGAGTCAACTCTGATTAGCGCCAGATTATGAATATTCCCAGCGTCGATAGACACAACATTCTGCAGGCCAACGGGAACCGAAGATTGTCCCTCACTATCCGCTCCCCAGCCAACAACAGTTCCATCTCTTTTCAACGCAAGACTGTGCTGGCTTCCTGCTGCAGCAGCCGTAACATCGCGCAAATTCCTTGGCACCGTTGTCTGATCTACCAGGTCACTTCCCCATGCTACCACCTTACCCTTTTCTTTTACTGCAAGGCTATGAGCAAGACCGGCGGAGATAGCCTTAATATCATTTAATCCATCCGGAACATCGTACTGTCCAAAATCATACACTCCATTATCTTCGCTTCCCCACGCTACTACGCTACCATCTTTTCTGAGAGCCAAACTATGCCAGGCTCCGGCGGATATTGATACTACATTGTCTAAACCGCCAGAGTAAGCATATTTCTCATTTCCCCATCCAACAACCGTACCATCCTTTCTGAGCGCCAAACTATGAACATGTCCTGCCGAAATTGCTTTAACTCCACCCAACTCATTGGGAACTTCCGCTTGACCATGATCGTTAATCGGACCTTTGCTTCCCCAGGCTACCACGGTCCCGTCGTTTTTAAGCGCTAAACTGTGATACCAACCGCCTGATACAGCCTTAACGTTTTTCAATCCTTCGGGAACATCGGTCTGACCGAAACTATTATCTCCCCACGCTATTACAGAACCGTCAGTCCTAAGAGCCAGGTTATGATTGCGCCCAGCAGAAATAGCCTTTATTTGGTTTAAACTGCCGGGAATTATTGACTGACCAAAGTTGTTACTTCCCCAAGCCCTCAATCTACCGTCTTCCTTGAGTGCCAGGTTATGAGCATAACCTACGGCAACAGCTTTTACATCGTTCAATTCCGCTGGAACTTCAACAAGTTCATCAACTCCCCATATAACCACTGTACCATCTTCCTTCAATGCGAGGCTGTGACCGGCACCTGCGGCAATGGCTTTTACCTCACTCAATCCGTCCGGCACCGAGGATTGACCGTAATTGTCCTGCCCCCACGCGACCACGGTACCATCTTCTTTCAGTGCAAGACTGTGCGCATAGCCGGCTGCAATCGATTTTACTCCATTCAATTTATCCGGTACCGATGATTGCTCGTGGCGATTCCATCCCCAAGCAAGGACTGTTCCATCTTTTTTCAAAACAAGACTGTGCCGAAACCCGGCGGCAATAGCTTTCGCGTCATTAAGCTCGTCGGGGATCGTTGAAATCCCACGGTCATCCCACCCCCAAACCTTTACAGACCCATCCCTTTTAAGCGCCAGACTGTGGTAAGCTCCTCCTACAACCGCTATAACCCCTCTCAAATTCTCTGGAACTGTTGACTGGCCATGACTATTTTTTCCCCATGCCGCCACGGTACCGTCTTTTTTTAAGGCCAGACTATGATTGACTCCGGCGGCGATGTCTTTAACATCATTCAGCCCTTCCGGCACCATTGACTGACCGTGACTGTTTTCACCCCATGCAACAATATTCCCGTCCTCTGTTAAAGCCAGGCTATGGGACGCTCCTGCGGCTATTGCTGTAAATCCTGTTTCTTCAAACAAAGGAAGCCTTTGACTCCCCCATACCACGGCTTTTCCGGTGATAATGTTCCGATCGGAAGTTTCACCGCTTACGGACACGGTAAATATGGCCACCATACTCAAACAGAAAAACACTTTGTTCATTTTTTTAAGCATTGCTTTACTTCCTATTATAAACCCGAAAAGCCGGATTGTTATGGCTTTGAACCGCGACGTCGAAAAAAATAATAAGCTAACGCAACGATGAGCCCCCCTGCCAACATGATTATCGTAATCGGCCACAGAAATCTCACTCTTCGAATCTCCTCGATTTCTTTTTCGGGCAAAACCTCGGCAACTTCCTCTTCACTGACGGTTATCTCCGGAGGACTCGGAACTGCTTCCTCGGATTTTTCAATTTCCTGTAAACGTGCCTTACTTTTTTCAAGTATAAGCTCTTGCAATTCATGTCGTTTATCATCAGGAGGTTCAATTTCTCTAAAGTCTGAATCTACAAATCGAAGGGCCCCTTCATTCAACATGCCGATAGCAATTTCAATATATTCCTTGTCAAAAATTTTTTCTTTTGGGATACCGATTTTGCTTCCCCACCATTCAGTTCCATGAGAGTCGGTTCCTCTGATAATACCATGCAAGAAATTCAACGCAGGCACAGATCTCATGCGTGACGTTCGTTTAACTAAAAATTCTATTATATTATGCCTTTTTTTTGCGAGGACCTTTGTTTTTTTCTCTTCAAGATAATCCGTGACTTCCGGAGATAAAGATTTTAGTGCCTCTTTTATTGCCTCATTTCTGAGCCCCGGCCATGTTCCCTTATCTCCCTTGAAGTACGTATACTGCTCTTCTTCTATTCGCTTGTATGCATCATAATCTATAGCTTCAAGTAGCCATTCCACTTTTTCCCTTGTTTCTTCAATTCCCTGGGCCCTCATATCACTCATCAAATAATATTTACATCCATGGGTCCGCACCGTTTCGCTGTGTTCATCAAATTGCTTCGCGATCTGCCTTAAATAGTCTCGAACTTCGGGAGTTTGATACCATCTTTCTACTAATGTTTCCATTGCTACTTTTATAATCCCAAGCTGTGACGTCTCCGGACTGTCAGCAACTTTCTCCAGTTGCAGTGCTTGGTCAAGGATACGAAAGACCTCGGCCTTTGCCTTTGTCGTGCCTATTTTCCCAAAAGTCCTTATAAGTTCACCTTTAACGTGTCTTGAAAGAGACCTCGAATGTACATAAGCCCCTTCGTGAAACATCCTGGATAATATATCAATGGCTGCTTCCTTATCAGGTAACGTGGCCAGCTTCTCAAACGCAAGGAGTTGGGCAGAAGGGCGATCGAGTGACTGCAAATCTCCTATATCAACAAGGAATTTTCTCACATCTTCTACCGTCTCGGCTTCCTGAAGCTGTACTTCATAATCTTCCGGCGCCCCCGGCTCTGGCGGCACCATCCGGCCCCTTCCATAACTAACAGTGCACAACAGAACAAAAAACAACAAGCTCCATGGTGTTATGTTCAATGTTTTAGCAACTTTATCATATCTGCCTTTATATGTCATAACCTCCTCCAAAATATAGGGTTGTGTGTCCTGAAAAATCTCTTTTTTTTGGAGACGAGTAAAAATTCAGGCATTCTTAGTCGTCATTATTATAATACTGTGCCCCGGGTTTAGACCAATCTTTTTCCGGATGCACATCATCAACCTCTATGGGAATCTCATCGACTTCCCCTCTTTCGACTTTTCGTGCCAAGAACTCCTCGTCTCCGTAGTTTGAATAGTCGTAGTCAAACCAGGAATCGATGTCGTAAGTGTCTGGATCATCAGGGCGTAAGTCATAACCTAACGTACCTTCTATTTCATCCGGAACATTATCCCCATCACTATCTGGCAAATCTTTCCAAGGACCATCACGTCTAATCCACTGATGGGTTCTCTCATGAGCAATTGTTGCGGCAGTACAATAAATTCCTTCCGCATCTACGTTGATTCTCTCAATCAAATCGTCATCATATTTATGTTGAACAAAAAAAGCACTCTTCTCCGTAGGTGCAAGATTACCAAGCCGCAATTTATTCCAAAACTGAGAATATTCTCCATAAAAATCATCATCTACGTACTCAAAATCCTCAATTCTGTCAACTACATTCCCGTATCGCCAGTAATAATACCAATTGGGATATTCGCCTTCAGGGTTATTTGTAGCGTCTCTTGGGAAGAAAACCTGTATCTTAGTTTCTACCTTGCATATTGTAGGTTCGAGCGGACCCTCCTTATAATACAATTTCAAGTCCCATTCTCCAAATCCGAAATTCGGATATGGAAGTCCTTCCCATGTAGCTACCGCCTCGGTGCTTGAGCCACCGGCATGATTGCTCCCAAAGAGAGGCGGCTCCCAATGTGCTTCTATGCTATAATTAGGTGTAACCCACCAGCAGAGGTAATCGTTGTCCAATCCTGAGTCTTCTGCTATACATTGAAGAGTTAATATCCCCGGAGTTTCACTATTAAAAACGATCTGATTATGTTCACCTGCCTCTTCCGGGTCGTTCGGGTTTCCAATAGGCTGGAGTATTTCTACCTTAACCATAACAATCTTCATTGCCTTCGAGGCGTGGCACGTTGACATTACCGTCGCGGTTCCGGGCTCGTCTATCGGAAATTCTGCGGTCGGGTTCCCGTCATATTGCGAAGCATCTTCCCAGCCCGACCAGGTTGGCTTGCCCGCCGGCCATATCCCTTCGGGTTGCGACGCGGCCGTTATTGTAATAGTCTCCTCTTCCTCGCTCACACAAACATACAGCGTTTCCTCTTCGCCGGGATCGTCCGTCGTCGACGTCACGTCACCCGCACTGATCGATTCTATTCCAACCACCGTTAGAAAAACTTCGGTGGAAAACTCTTCAAGGCTATCTACTACCGTAATCACATTTCCGTTACCAGGATCGTAATCTATCCTGTCGGCAGAGACCGTTATC
>PUNP01000121.1 GCA_003551785.1 Candidatus Brocadiaceae bacterium
TCACCCTGTTGCCGCAACGGCACATTTGTCGACGGCAACAGGGTGGAAGCCCCACTTGTTTTGCGTGATGGCATGACTATCCAGGTGGGACGGGCTCAGCTAACTTTCAAGGATGGACAAAAGTCTGCCCCAAACACAAAATCCCGGGAACCGTCAGCTTCCGCCAATAAACGCTCCGCGAAAACTCCCGATTGGCGCATCAAAAAACCCGTACCGGTGCAGTTAAAGCGTGATATCCATCGCGAACTTCTAAAAAGACTTGACCTCAAATATGAGGATTTTGATAAACAAACCGATGAGGAAATACGCGCTAAAACGGTAACGGGTATCCGCCAGATTGTCGAGGAGTATGCCGATGATATGCCGCCGGGCGTGACTAAAGAAAGGCTCATTAAAGAAATAGCGGATGAAGCACTCTCGCTCGGGCCGATTGAAGACCTGCTGGCTGACACGGAAATAGACGAAATTATGGTCAACGGCTGGGACAGTGTTTACGTGGAAAGGTTCGGGAAAATAGAAAAAACAAACCTCCGTTTCACCGATGACCGGCATGTTATTAACATAATCCGACGCATCGTCGCCCCTATCGGTAGGCGTATCGACGAGTCAAGCCCGATGGTGGATGCGCGGCTTAAAGATGGGTCCCGTGTCAACGCGATCATCTCGCCATTAAGTATCACCGGCCCTACGCTGACTATACGTAAATTCGCCGCCGATCCGTTTGAAGTGAAAGATTTGATGGGGTTTGGGACAATGACCCAACAGATGGCCGAATTTCTGGCGATGGCCGTCAAATACAGGCAGAACATACTTATCAGCGGCGGAACAGGTTCCGGTAAAACGACGCTGCTGAATGTCGTCTCGGGATTTATACCGAAAACCGAACGTATAGTTACTATCGAGGACGCCGCGGAACTCAGCCTCCCCCAGGAACATGTTGTCAGCCTCGAGGCAAAACCGCCCAATATACGTGGTGAAGGTGCTATTCCTATCCGGAAACTGCTGATCAACAGCCTGCGTATGCGCCCGGACAGGATAGTTGTCGGTGAATGTCGAGGCGGTGAAGCGCTCGATATGCTCCAGGCAATGAACACCGGCCATGACGGGTCCTTAACAACCCTGCATGCCAATTCTCCCCGGGACAGCATCTCCCGGCTCGTAACACTTGTGCTGATGGCCGGTGTGGAGCTGCCGTCCAGAGCCGTACGGGAGCAGATTGCGTCCGCTATCGATATAGTTGTTCATACCGCTCGCTTGAGCGACGGTACCAGGCGAATACTCAACATTGAAGAGATATCAGGTATGGAGGGCGATATAGTTACTATGCAGCCTATTTACCTGTTCAGACAGCAAGGGTTTGATCATGACGGCAAAATCAGGGGGGATTTTACGGCTACCGGCGCTATCCCCGGATTTGTTTCCGAATTGAGAGAACGACACATAGACATAAATGTTAACTTGTTCAGCCCCTCTGAGAAAGAAAAACAAAGGATAAAAGAAAAACATAACAAGCATTGAAGTCGAGGTACACTGCTATGCTGGATATCCCCGGACATATTGATTTGCATCTGCTGCTGCTTATGGTGTACGTTATAGCTGCGGTTTCCCTGTTCGTTTACAGCGGTATAAGTTTATTCCGCAGTGGTTGGAAAAGTTATGAAGAGCAGTATGCCGAAAGCGCCGAGCGGAGTCTTAATGCTATATATCTTACTATCCCTCCCCAGCATATCGCCTACCTCTCATTGGTATCTTTTGTTATCACGGCTGCGCTCTGGTTCTGGCTTTTCGGCAGTATAATTCCCGCGGTAATTTTCGGCCTCATGGGGCTTGCCTTCCCCAAAATACTGCTCTGGTGGCTGAAGAAACAAAGGGATAAGAAATTCGATAGCCAGTTAGTGGATGCTCTCACCAATATCGGCAATTCCATGCAAGCCGGCTTCAGCCTCCATCAGGCATTGGGACTGGTTGCGCAGGAAATGGATAACCCGATGGGACAGGAGATGGGCCTCGTCGTCAGGCAGCTTCAGGTCGGGATGGATATGGAAGAAGCGCTGGGTGAGCTTTACCGGCGCATGCCGAGTAAAGACCTGGACTTGGTCATCACCTCCATTCTGGTCAGCACGGATGTCGGGGGTGATTTGACGGAGATATTCGGGAATATCTCCAGGACTATCCAGGAACGCCATCGGATCGAGGGCAGGATAAAGGCTCTCAGTGCTCAGGGTAAAATGCAAGGCTTCGTTTTAGTGTGTATACCGCCGGGAATGGGCCTGGCACTGCATTATATCGCTCCCTCTTTGATTGAACCCCTGTATACGACCGTTATAGGCTGGATGCTTATGGGGGTTGTAGCAGGTTTAATGGCCGCGGGAATTTATACGATATTCAGAATAGTTAATATCGAGGTATAGTATATGACAGTATTCGGACAGGAAACTCTGTTATACTCCATCGCGACCGGGCTGAGCGTAGTAACTTTCACGCTATATTTCTATTCCCTGTATGCAGAATACAAGGCCCGTCCGGTAGACGTTGAGCATTTTTTTGATACGGCGGCTCCCAAAGATTCAGGGCTTTTGAAATTGCTGAAGCCGGCAGCCTCTTTTTTTGCGCATTTTATAGCACAGACCGCAGAACGTCTGGAATCGCGATACGGGAAGGATGCCCTGCCTGCAAGGTATTTGAATTCTATACGGTTCAAAGCCCAGCGTGCTCTTTCAAGCGCGGGTAATCCGGGCGGTTTAACGGCTGATCAATATTTAGGGCTGTTTGGAGTCAGTATAATATTACTTGGCGGCTTTGGTGCGCTATTAGGTTTTGCAGCAGCTTCCGGTCTGATCTTTTTTATCATATTGGTAATAAGTGTAGTCTATCCGATCCTTTGGCTTCGAAAAAAAATAACAATACGGCAGACGGGGATTCGAAATTTAATGCCTTATGCTCTGGATTTATTGACGCTCAGTGTAGAGGCCGGGCTTGATTTCAGCACAGCTTTGGTGCGGATCACTCCCAAGTTAGGCTCCGGCGCGCTGGCGGAAGAGTTCGGCGAAGTCATACGCCAGATGCGTTTGGGCAGGCCCCGCAGCGAGACCTTGCGGGAGATGGCGGACAGGGTGCAGATGCCGGACGTCAGTTCATTTTGCAGCTCGCTGATACAAGCTGATGAATTAGGGGCTGATTTGGGGCCGGTGCTGCGTATATTGTCGGATCAAATGCGCAACGAGCGGGCCAATCGTGCGGAAAAGAAGGCCATGGAAGCGCCGGTAAAAATACTTTTCCCGCTGATTTTCTTTATCTTCCCCACCGTGTTCATCATCCTTTTCGCCCCGTTCGGAATTCAATACCTTCAGGGACTCTTCGCCGGTTAAAAGTCTTTCTATCACCAACTCACAGTAACCCCTTATTACGTAAACACCTACCTTTGGCAGAGACGCAGGTAACCGCAAAATTTTACAGCCCAATTCCTCATCTTTTTCCAAACAGCTTGACATGTCAACTAAATTGTGTTATAATAATTGTTGTAAGTCGAGTCTTTAGTAAACTACTTAACCCGCATATTTCATAAACCAACGACAATATTTAATATAACAGATTGAACGCCAACTTTTTAAGCATCAATTTTGAAACTTTTAAAATTTGCAGTGCGTACATTGAAATTCTTAAACGGCGGTTTACCCTGCGGGCGCGTCTTCAGCGGCGCATCTGCGGCAAAAGTCTGCTCTTGCAGTATACGAATACAGCAGCGTTTGACATTTGCCACATATGCACCTCTGAATACGCGTGAAATAAGCGGGTTAACATCTCCAATGTGTTCTTTGTCGGTGGATGAAGACAGCGTGATAACATGCTATAGTTGTCTTGGATAAGGCGTGAGAAATTCTTACGCAGCTAAGTATCATTATCCCGATTGCACAAGGCATGGTAATGATGAGGGGGGGGTTCACTGAATTTTTATGTTCGTAGAATCGATAGAAAAATCTCAATTAAGGCAACCGGTAATGGGTCAAAAATCAAATGAAACCACAACAAAGCGGAAAAGAGTAAAAAGGCCCGTATCAGTGCGGCAGATAGCACGCGAGGTAGGGCTGTCGCATACTGCGGTCGCTTATGCTCTTAATGGGCAAGCAGAAGAAAAAAATATACCCGAAAGCACAGCTTCCCGTATACGTAAAGTTGCCCAAAAGCTCGGATGGCAGCAGAATCATGTTATGTCGGCCATGACAACGGGGAAAACTCGCCTGGTGGGGCTTTGGCAGGAGTCTTTTGGTTCCCCCTATCACTCCTGGGTTATGAATACACTGGAGAAACTGCTGCAAAAGGATGGTTATGCGGTGCTGGCAAGTACGGCCCGTGTTCTGGAATCAGACAAAAAATACGATTTGCATATGTTCAATAAATGGTCGGTAGAAGGTCTGCTCTGCACAGGATCTTCTAAATGGGTGCGGGCTTTCATCGATAAATACCCCCATTGGCGACTTCCAATGGTTTGTTTGGGGATGGATACGCTGACTGATGTTCCCCATATTGATTCCGTATATGTCGATGTGTCCAATGCGGTATGGGAATGTTTGGAAAGGTGGAGCGGTGAAGGCAGAAAACGCATAGCCATGCTCTCCGGCCATGATCCGGATGTTGAGGATTATATAAGGGAGAAAACATACCGGGATTTCATGCACCGGCGCGGACTGGAAGAAGAGATGATAATATTCCCGAAAGGGAGCTCACAGCGTAAAAGCGCCCGTGCCGCCCTTCACGAGTATGTGTCAGAACAGGGCTGTCCGCAGGCAATATTTTGTCGTTCTGACGAGACAATGATAGGGGCACATAAGGCGCTGTGCGAGCATGGGTGTGGGATTCCGGAAGATGTGGCACTGTTAGGTGTGGATGGTATAGAGGGCGTTTACTACCTCAACCATCCCGTCTCCACCGTGGTGCAGCCCGTAGAGGAAATGTGCCGAACGTCATGGAAGCTACTCCGGGAAAGGCTGGGAAAACCCGGTAGCCCCGCCCGGCACAGAACACTTGAAGGCAGGCTGGATTGGCAGGTATAAGTAGATGGAAAGGATCAGCAGA
>PUNP01000846.1 GCA_003551785.1 Candidatus Brocadiaceae bacterium
GTTGAGCAGGATTATTGGCGCTATGGACGCGATAAGCAATGGACGCTGGAACTTAACAAAAGGTATAACGACAAGGCTGAAAAAATAGTCGGTAAACGTTTGCTGCAAGAGTCTCTTTTTAATGCCAATCAAGAGGAATACCCCAATTTCAAAAAACTACACGATGTTTTTGAGGCGGAAAATCAATGGCATGATCGTTCCTGGTGGCTCATGCAATCGGCCGATACCCCGTCTGAATTAAAAGCGCTGCTCGATAGGGTGGAGAAAAGGCTTGAGAATCTGCGCGAGTTCATGTTGCCGGATGACTGGGATGTAAAACGGGATAAACTCATGGCCGAGGGGGTGAAGCCGCCGCGCTACAGGAGTCAGCGTGGTCCGGTAACTTTTGCCGCTTCAATTTATGGAGTGGAAAATCTGATTTTTTTACTGCATGATAACCCTGATCTGGCAGAGAGGTTTCGCGATCTGATTTTAAAATCGATGCTGGGTATTGCCGAAGTGCTTGACCGTGAAGCGGGCGATACCCCTGAGACTGCCCCTAAGGGGTTCAGCTTTAGTGATGATAACTGCTATCTGCTTACACCGGATATGTATGAGTTTTTTGGGTATCCTATCCTGAAGGGTGTTTTCGAGCAATTCGCTCCCGGCCCTGATGACCGGCGTTCTCAGCATTCCGATTCGGATATGGGACATTTGCTGCCCATACTCGGTAAATTGGAACTTACCAGTACCAATTTCGGGCCGACTGTCATGGTGGATGAAATACGTACCCATCTGCCTAAAGCGGTTATCCGCGGTCAGCTTGCTCCATTCACATTCAGTCGTAACGATGAAGAGGGGATGGTTGCGGAATTTCTGCGTGATTTTGAGCGAGCACAGCCGGAACGTGGGTTGCTGTTCGGATGTGCGGGGTCAATCAATGATGGATCACGGCTGACTGGAATGCGGCTCCTCATGTCGGCTATACAGAAGTTCGGAAGATATTGAAGTATAGCCGGGGTTCACTGAATTTTCGTTTATTAAACCGTTCAATTAAGTCTTTTGATTTGAGGATAGTATTATGGCTAAATTAAGTGCATTTGCCGATGAAGTAAGTGACAGCCTGGACGAACAGATACAGATTATGCAGCGTGAAGGTGTAGGCAATATCGAGTTGCGAGGCGTTTGGGGTAAGAATGTCTTGCAGCTCACTCCGGATGAAGTGAAAGAAATTAAAGCCCAGGCTTCCGATGCCGGTATAGGTTTTAGTGCCGTAGGTTCACCATTGGGCAAATTCCCGCTGGACGGAGATTTTCAGGAGCAGATAGATGGCGTTAAGCTTGCATTGGAGTTCGCCGCTATCCTTGAAGCGCCCTATATCCGGATGTTCAGTTTTCATATCCCCAAAGGGCATTCTCCCAATGATTATCGCTCTCAGGTTCTCGATTGGCTGGGGAAAATGATAGATGAAGCGGAAAAAACTGATATCATCCTCGCCCATGAGAACGAAAAAGGGATTTACGGAGATACCGGTGAGCGCTGTGAAGATTTGTACGAAAATCTTAAAAGTGATAGCTTTACTGGAATTTTCGATTTTGCCAATTATGTCCAGTGCGGTGAGAAACCCTATGAAGATTGCTGGAAACGTGTTAAAGAGTATATAACCTATTTCCATGTGAAAGATTCAAGACTGGAAGACCGAAAGGTTACGCCCGCCGGACAGGGAGACGGCGATGTAGAAAAAATTCTTGCCGAAGCTTATGCCGAAGGATTCGATAATTTCCTCACTCTTGAACCCCACCTCTCCGTAGCTGAAGCCAGCTATGGCCGCACGGACAGTGAACTTTTCCATACGGCCGTCGAGGCCCTGAAGGATATACTGTCACGGGTCGAGAAATAATAATAGTTCGCTTTTGGGGCAAAACAGAGACTTCGCCCCCGAACGGGGCAGCGATTGATCACCTCGGTTTTCAACCCGAGGTGATGATTTACATGTGTTTTGCGCCCTGAAAATGTGAAAAAAAATTTTCACTCTGAATTTCAAATCACCTGCATTCTTGCCCCTAAGATGCTGTTATGTAGAGCGTTAAGTGTTCAATGTGTGTCAGTCCTTTGAAGTGGTGATATTGTTTGTTTTACTATGAGAGACACAGCACTGATACTGAAGACTGAATATACATAACCTTAAGCATAGCTTTAATAAAACGGAAAATATTAACAAATCTGCAGTGTCCTGAAAGGACACAACATACCAGCCCAGGGTGAGAACCCTGGGAATACTTCAGGGGTAATGATAATGGCGCGACCGACCTATGCTCAAATCGATCTTGACGCCGTAATACGGAACATACATGCAATCAAAGATCATATAGGCCAAAGGAAAATATGCGCTGCCGTGAAAGCGGATGCGTACGGCCATGGTGCTGTCGCCGTAGCGCATGCTATGAGTGCGGCCGGTGCGGATATGTTCGCTGTTGCTATGACTGAGGAGGCCGTCCAACTCCGTGAGGCAGGTATTCAGAAACCCATTATCCTCCTGACCGTGGTGCCCGAAGATGATATCGAGACTATTTTAGAGTTCGATATCTGTGCTTGCATTGCCGAAGAAGCTTTTGCAGTTAAGTTGTCGGAAATAGCACAACAACGCGGAACCACCGCGAGAGCGCATGTTAATGTTGACACCGGAATGGGAAGAGTCGGTTTGGAACATGCTTCAGCCGCCTATGAAATGCTCAAGATCAGCAGATTGCCCGCTCTGGAAATAGAGGGTGTTTTTACTCATCTTGCCTGCTCCGAGGACAATGATGTGTCGAGTGAGCAACTCGATATATTTCAGGAAATACTGTTAAGGCTTGAATCATCGGGGATGAAGCTCCCGGCGGCCCATGTTTCGAACAGTACGGCGACTTTACAAATGCCCGAAGCTTACCTCCAGTGTGTGCGCCCGGGCCTTATACTTTATGGACTCCACCCGCCTGGTGTCAGATGCTCTGATATAGACCTTGTCCCTGCATTGAGTCTTCATACCAGTATTTCCTTCTGTAAAAGGGTCACCGCCGGCACTAAGCTGGGATATGGGCATACTTTTACTACATCACGTGAAAGCATAATCGCTACGCTGCCTCTGGGATATCATGATGGTTATGTTCGTCAGTTCTCCAATAATGGTGAAGTACTGGTTAAAGGCCGCCGGGCGCCTGTAGTGGGGCGAGTATGCATGGACCAAACACTGGTCGATGTGACCGATGTCCCCGGCGTCCAGGTCGGTGATGATGTCGTCGTTTATGGGCGGCAGGGAGATGCATGTATTAGTTTGGAAGAAATGGCTCAGCGTCTTGACAGAATACCTTATGAATTAACATGTGCCGTAGGGGCGCGTGTCAGACGGCGCTACGTGCTGAACGGTAAGCTGGTAGGTGAAACGCCGGTTGGTTCGCTCATACCGCCCGATGTGCTTTGTAACATTTTCTCCGGCTCACAGATACATGTCCCGACTCACGAAAATATCTCAAAACGAGGCGCCGCTTGATGTCCCTTCCTTCTTGAATACCCAATTCGGACTGCAAGTTGGGCAACATCAATATATCAATGGTCGTCCGCTTAAAATGGTGATGCAAAAAACGGCCGATTCGGTTCATGAAAAATTGCGTAAGGGCGGCCTTACATCGCAAAAAATACCTATATCGCCGACTGCACTCCCATGGAAAGCTGATTCAAACACCATTTATTTAACCTCTTTATTCCTGTTAAGCGGTATCTTCAAACGCTGCGAGCCACGGGAATTTAATTGTGTGCCGCAGGTATTTAAAGAAAGCGCTTTCATAGCCTCGGAATCAATAGGACGCGAAAATCTTGACTATGGTCGTAAAGGCTGCCTGGTAAACCTTTTACGCCACTTCTGCATCATCGAGGGGCTGTTGGGTACTAAAGGTAAAACCAACGCCTGGAAAAAGGCAGCCTGCGGAGTCGACCTGATGGGGACTCATATCCTTAAATCATGTCTCTTGCAGGCTGTGGATTTACTGGATGATAAGGCTGAAAAACGCTTGAGATCTTTCCAAAAACGCGCTACTGAACTTGGCATTTACGGCGGCCCGCCGGCTGAGTATGACCTTGAAAAAAGCGGGATAGCCCCGGATAATCTTACTCAGGAAGAACGACACAGGATGAAAAATGCTGCAGATTACTTCCTTTACGCGGACGGCATGAGTGACGTAGAACTTTGTGACCGGCTGCACAGTGAAACCGCGATGAAAAAAGGCGTTTTGCATTACCTCGTCGGCCCGGCGGGAGCCGGCAAAAGTTGTTGGGCCGAAAAAGCGCTTGATCCGGATTTAAGGGTCGCTTCTGATGAAGTCAGGGGAGAACTGACCGGCGATCCCGCCGACCAGTCACAGAATTATTTGGTTTTTCAAAAATGTGCGGATAGAATACGTAACGCTCTGCATGAAGGGAAAACTGTTGTATTCGACGCCACTAACCTGAATGAAAAATACCGTGAGGTTGCCGTGAAAACGGCACGATGGTCAGCGGCTGCCATTCATAGCTACTTTTTTGATATCGATATCCGAACGGCCAAGGAAAGAAATATAATGCGCAGCAGACACGTTCCTACCGCTGTGATTGAACGACACTTCCGCGAACTCGACCTGCCGAAGAAGTATGAAGCCGACTACCATCATGTAGTGAGTAAAGACGGACAATGCCGGCGATATTGGCCGTAAAATAGCGTTCCTTCAACTTTTGCTCAATCTCAACATCCGCAAAGGTGACGGAGAACCATAAAAATTCAGTATGTTGCAAGAAATAATGTGTCTATGTACGAACCGATGGCTGTTTTTGATGCAATACAGACCGACAGCTGTGAATCTTCAGTGAACCCCGTTAGGATTTGCATCTATACATCAATAATCGAAATCGGGATCGCTATCGGGATCGAATAAAAACGGGTTTCGATCGCGAAAATCCTGAAGCATCTCGGATTAAAGGTCAAAGAGGATTCTGTCACCTACAAAAGCACTAAAGAACGATTGCGATCCCGATAGCGATCCCGATTTCTGGCATTGCCACATAGTTCACAATCTGAACGGGGTTCACTGAATATATACCGACAGCTTAACTGATA
>PUNP01000574.1 GCA_003551785.1 Candidatus Brocadiaceae bacterium
ATACGTGGCGGTATGTGCCGTCCTTTACAGGACGGGGCTTTGGGGAATTGGACGTTTTCCCAGGGCTTACACCCTGGGCTGGTATGTTATGCCTTTTCAAGGCATAAGGATTTTTATTTTATTTCTGTACATCCTCATATTGTTAACGATGTACGGAATCTAAGCGCCTATAACTTCCCCGCCTGTCGTATGATTCGGGTAAAAATTGTGAAGGTTCTGCTGTCGATAAATTATCGAGGATTGGGATATGGATGTTTTTATACTTGTTGATATGGAAGGTATAAGTGGGATATGTCGCCGCTCTCAGGTTATAAACGGTGAAGAGCATTATCAGGAGGGTCGGCAGTATATGACCTGGGATGTCAATGCATGTGTCAAGGGCTGTTTGGAAGCCGGAGCCGGGCACATTGTTGTGCGTGATATCCATGCAACGACATCGAACCTGATCTGGCACGAGCTTATCGGCGGTGCGGAATACATAATGGGGAGTTCACGTATGGGCAGAATGCCGGGGATAGAGAGTTTTGATGCTGTAATACTTTTAGGCTACCACTCGATGGCAGGCACTCCGATGGGGATTCTCGAGCATACGTCCAGTTCGACCCGGTGGCAGAATTTCTGGATAAACGGCATCAAGGCCGGAGAACTAGCCATTGACGGTGCAAGAGCGGGAGAACAGGGGGTTCCTGTTGTAATGGTGAGCGGGGATGATAAAACCTGTAAGGAGGCGGGCGCTCTTTTCCCTGGGGCTGAGCTCGTTGAAGTGAAAAAAGGACTCGATATCGAGGGAGGTTTTTTGCTGGCGAAAGATGAAGCTCATGAGAAAATTCGGGAACATTCTCAAAAAGCGTTAAAAAAGTACAAGCAAATTAAGCCATATGCTCCGCAACGACCGGTGACGCTCCGGCTTGAGCTGGTGTCCCGCGGTGCACTTCCATGCAGTGAACACGTCAATATCATCGACGGGCGAACTTACGAGGTGACGGCGGATACTGTTACCGATGCGTTGAAGATGCTTTGATTGTGCCGTAAAATCTTAAATAGTAAAACAATTAAGCATTAATTATTCCTTCTAACTTCTTATACTAAAGGCGTACATCATAACCCGGACGAGTCGGAAAGAGTTGTTAGTTGCTGGTTGCTGTTGAACGGCCGACACGGCTGCCCGTCGGCTCCGATTGTGCTGACCGCCAGGGCGACAACCCCCGGCTGCAGGGCTATATCAGCTTCGATAACGATATCGTCATTTACCCGCACCAGAAAATTTTTAATCACAGGGCGCCGGCAGCGGTTCGCCGGATTCACATTTGATGCATCAGCCAAAATAGGCCAAGATACTGCTTGACCTGTCAAGTGATATTTTGGTATGATTCTGAGGAAAAAAACACGATGAGAACTGTCAATGTTGGGATTATAGGAATGGGAGGAAGGGGACGTTTTTTTTACCGCTACTACAGCAAACAGGGCTTTGAAGGCTTTGATGTGAAGGCCGTATGCGACCTCGACGATGAGCGTCTGGATGCGGCCCGCAAGCTCTTTGGGGACTCTTTTTCCTGTTACGACGATATGCACGCGATGCTTGGCAGGGACGATATAGACCTTATCATCGTGGCCACGCATGACCGGGATCATGTGGAACCCACCATAGCGGCTTTGAGGGCGGGCAAACATGTCCTGGCCGAAAAGCCGCTCTGCCAGTCGGTCGACGACGCAGTCAAAATTATCCGGGAGGTGCGCCGGGCGAAGGGGTTGTTTTTTATGGGGTTTGAGCTGAGAGAGGTGACTCTTTTCCGGCAGATGAAAGAATTCATAGATGCCGGCAAGATCGGTGAAGTCAAAGTTGCCCATGTTTTTGATCATGTAGGACATGATTTTAATGCTCCTTTTTTCCGGAACCCCCGCCGTCAGACCGAATATTATCGTTCTTTGCTTCTGCAGAAAGCCTCTCATTCGCTTGATCTTCTGAACTGGTTTGTCGGCGGGCGCCCGGTGCGGGTGTATGGTGTCGGGGGACTTGATGTGTTCGGCAGCCGTAACGATACGGAAGGGGGCGGAAAGGAAGGGCTGACATGCGATCAATGTGAAAAAGGAGGATCATGTCCGTACTATTCAGGGGGTGCCGTTCATAAAACGGATTACGGAGAAAAGTTAAAACGCAAGCGCCAGGCATACTGTGTATGGAATGAATTTGCGGATTTAAACGATAACGCTGAACTGTGCATAACGTATTCCAATGGTGTCAAGGCCACCTTCCATGAGAATTATTTTGCACCGGAGTATACGCGTGAATTCTGGCTTGTGGGGACAAAAGGCAAGATGTATGGCTATTATGACAATCCGGGGAGATTTCTTATTCGTATCACGAACCTCATGCCGGCCGACCAAAGGGAAGACTCCCTGAGGGATATTGAGGAATACTGGCCGCGAGCCAAACCCGGGGGTCATGGAGGCGGCGATACGAGCCTCAGGGATGAAGTTTACCGCCGTATTATTGCCGAGGAGCAGCCGCCGGATATTCTTGAGTCCGCTTATTATTCGACTGCCCTTGCCGCATGCGCGGAAGATTCTATCGAGTCCGGAAAACCGGTGGATATACCACAACTTGACGATTGATTGACGTCAGTTTTCCAGTTTTTTTTAACTTAATCAAGGTGATGATGTTATGTTGACATGCAGCAAAGCCGTGATTTTTGCCGTGGCGGTGTGGAGCTTGTAAGAAAATAGAAAAATAAATGGATAACAGATATGTATCATGTCATTTCAAAGTGTTTTTCGATTATGGTAATTAGCCTGCATTTTTAAAACAGAATCCACGCTTCTTCGTTTGCATCATACCCGAAAATAGGGTAAATTACAATAATTAATCTTGGACTGCATAAGGGTGAGAAAGGTGAGCCTCCTCGCTCATGCAGCTGTCGGACTCAACGTAAATTGCGAGTAATTTCGTCCGGGAAAAAATGCTGAACTGGGCCCGGTTGAACTGAGAACTCCGGAAGGCGACGTGGAGTATCAGTGGTATCTTGACCGTGAACCGATAGAGGGGGCTAACGACAGCGTGCTCAATATCCAGGAAATGACCGAGGATGATATCGGTGTATACTACGTTGAGATAAATGATGATCGAGAAGTAACGCCTGTGAAATCTTCGAATATCCGAATAGCGCGTCCGGATTGGCGATCTCATCGACACGGAATATATATTGCGGCTCCACTTTGCGGAGCTTGATGCCGATGCGTGGCCCGGCCGGCGCGAGTTCGATGTGCTGATCGACGGAGAAAAGGTGCCGGAAGGTTTCGATATCGCCGGTAAGACCGGTGACCGGCTGCGAGCTGCGGTGGGGGAATTTGTTGTAGATTTTTCGGGGTCTGCGGTGGAGATCGAGCTGCGGCGAAGTCCCGATTCTTCGCTTGATCCGATTATCAGCGGTATTGAGATTATGAAAAAGTGATTTCGGGTAGTCTTCTTTCGTTGCTTTGTGAGAAAAGCGGGATAGTGTCAACTGGCATTATACGTGACCACATTGACACTATCCGTGATAATGCCAATTGTCACTCCACGCTATATGTTGTAGAGATGCCATTTGGCACAATCGAGGTTATACAAGTAGGTGAAAAAATCCTTTAATTAATTCGAGATGACTATGCAGGCAATAAAAAATAATGTGAATCTTTTGAGTCTGACGGTTTCGTTCTTTGCGTGCACTTTGTTTGGCTTTCAAAGTAACAATGTCGGGGCTGCGGAAGTGGTGGAGCCGGCCTCCGAGGGCAGAGCGATGATGCAGGTTGTAGTCGGTGAGGAAGCATCTGAAAGCAGCCGAACAGCAGCAAGAGATCTGGCCGATTATCTCGGACGGATTGTTGGTGATGATTTTGATATCACCGAAGGGGACGGAACTGAAGGACTGGCAGTAGGTGCGTTTGACGAGTTTCCCGGGTTGAATCTGGGGGATATGTTCGACCCTGATGATCCGTTCCGGCGTGAAGAGTATGTGCTCCGCAGCCACAGTGATGGTCTATATCTCGTCGGCGCCACTCCGGCGGCATCCCGGCTGGCAGTTTGGGACGTTCTGTACCGCCTGGGGCATCGTCAGTTTTTCCCCGGCGAAAAATGGGAGGTGATACCTTCAAAATCGGATATATCGATCGAACTGGACATCTTTGACGGGCCGGATTTCCACTCAAGGCGTATCTGGTCGGGCGGAAGCCGCTGGGATTTCGCCGATCCGCCGTTTGAAGACTGGCGCGTTCGCAATCGCAGCCAATCCGATGCCACATTCAATCTCCGAACCGGCCATGTTTACGGAACCATCATCCGTGATAATCAGGAAGCGTTCGACAACAATCCGGAATTCTATGCCAAGGTCGATGGAGAAAGGAAGTGGATCGGCGGCAATACCAAGCTCTGTATCTCTAACGAAGGACTGCGTGAGCTGGTGGTGGATTATGCCGTTAACAGGATAAAGGACAATCCCGACCATGAAAGCATAAGCATGGATCCGAGTGACGGCGGGAACTGGTGCGAGTGCAGTGAGTGTGGTGAGATGGGCAGCGTCAGCGACAGGGTGGCAATTCTCGCTAACGAAGTCGCTGAAGCAATAAATGATCTCGGGTTGGGCGACAAATACGTCGGCATCTATGCCTACGCCAGCCATTCCCCTCCGCCGGAAGTAGAAGTCCATCCCAAGGTTGTTGTCAGCATAGCTACGAGTTTCATCCGGGGCGGCTACACTGCCGAGGAACTGGCAAGGGGCTGGCGTGAGCGGGGAGCGACGCTGGGCATCCGTGAATACTACGCCCTGTCTATCTGGACCAGCGACCTGCCCGGCCGGGCCCGGGCGGCTAACCTGCCTTATCTTGCACGCACCATCCCTTTTTTTCACGAGTATGGAGCCAGATTCAACAGCGCTAACATCTCCGATAGCTGGGGCCCTTACGGGCCGGGCTATTACCTGATCGCTCAGCTGCTTTGGGACGTTGATAAAGCGGAGGAAATCGATGAGTTATTTGATGACTTTCTGGAACGTGCATTCGGACCGGCGAAAGAACCGATGGGAGAGTTCTATCGGTTGATCTACCTTTTCGACGAAGAGGATTCCAG
>PUNP01000369.1 GCA_003551785.1 Candidatus Brocadiaceae bacterium
CAGTATTGCCCTCAAATGTTGTTCAAACTGTGATGTGATGATGCTTTCAATAGTATGGTGACCGCTATTATGTGGTCGGGCAGCGATTTCATTTACAATCACCTCGCCGGTTGCATCCACGAACAGCTCAACCGCCAGCAGGCCTTCCATGTTCAGCAAATTTATGATGTCACGGGCACAAGCAACGGCTTTTTCGGATTGTTCATCTGTTACAGACGAAGGACAAATCAATTTATCCACAAGATTTGCTTTCGGGTTAAAAAGCATTTCTGCAACAGGATAACATTTGACTTCTCCCTTTCTGTTGCGCGCCGCGATTGCTGAAATCTCTTTTGCAATATCTACTTTCTCCTCTATTACTGAAGGCCCAGAAAGTATTTTTGTCAGATCGCTCTTGTCGTTTATAACAGCAACTCCACGCCCGTCATATCCACCTTTCCTTAATTTCTGCACAAAAGGGAATTTGATTTCCCCTTTTTCGACACCACTCAAAACTGCTCCTTTCGATTCACAAACCCTGAAGGGAGAAGTCGGAATTCCATGCTTTTTCAAAAACTCCTTCTGTAACCCTTTGTCCTGAATCAGCTCTAATATTTCAGGGTCGGGAAAAATTCTGTGTCCTTCTGATTTAAGTTTTCTCAGGGCGTCGATATTGACACTCTCAATTTCAAAGGTCAGCACATCCACCAACTTTCCAAATTGGTAAACGGCTTCAAAATCCAACTTGTTTCCGTTCACCAGTTGCGAGGCTATTTTCCCGGCGGGACAATTTTCATCGTTGTCCAAAACATATGTGGTTATATCCCACTTGCTGGCATCCTGAAGCAGCATTTTTCCAAGTTGCCCACCTGCTATAATTCCAAGCTTTAAATTTGATGTCACCAACTTTTCCATGTCGTATCTTTCTGAATTATGTTTGTCACCTTATCCCGCATATTTCATCAACCAAAAAATAAAGTAAGATTTAAAATGGGGCATAAAAAAAAGCCGGCACATAGCCAGTATCAGGCTATGTGCCGGCTCGTGATCCGGCGGACCTATCCAGTAAAGATATATCCGCGGCTCATTGCCGTTGAGCAATGGCACACAAAAAGACAATGGCAATGTCAAAACCAACCATCGCCCCTCTCTTCAGCTGGTTGCATCGGATGCAACCCCCTGTCAGTGTGCCTTCGTAGGATAATAGAATATCATATACGGCTGCCGGCGTCAAAAATATCCATGAAACAGGCATCGAACATAATTGAACATGCGTTCGATTCCGGCCGCATATGCACCACTGGAACGCGTGAAACAGGCGGGATATAACCACCATCTTTTTTCCCACTGATTCCGAGGCTATTTCTCCGCTAACCCGCTTATTTCACGCGTTCTCAGCGGTGCATATGCGGCGGGAAGCAAACGCATAATTCTTTTTCAAAACGGAACTGAAAAAGAATTGATCTTAATTACTATTCTTTGGTTGATGAAATAAGCTGGATAATGCAGCCTCGCTTCGAGCCTGCATACTGCAAAAACTACAACACTCTCATGGACTCGCATAAAAACATGAACGATGCAACAACAAATGCAAACCCTTCCGGAATAAAAACCGGATTCCTTCCGATAGGTCGTCAACGTGGGGGGTTCAACCCTGCATGGGCGGAAGCGATGCGCACATCAGCTCTGGAGGCAATTCAGGAGCTGAATCTGGCAGTGGTGACTCCTGACGAACCTGTCGTCGACGATTCAACCTTGAGAAAAACCGTTTCCAAATTCAGAGCGGAAGGCTGTGATTCCCTGCTGGTGCTTCAACCTTCAATGGGCGACGGTCGCCTTGCTCCCGTACTGGCACGGTTATGGGAATTCCCGGCCATATTCTGGGCCACGCCTGAAAAACAGGACGAACCGCGCGTCAGTTCATGCTCCCTTACCGGAGCCCATAACTTTGCGGCAATCCACAGGCAATTCGGACATAAATTCGAACTCATATACGGACATCCCGCACAGAAGCAAACCCGACTTGAACTGATTCGCGCGGTCCGTATCACATCAACTGTCAAAAAGCTCAGGCGCATGATAATCGGCCTCGTCGGTGGAACAGCCCCGGGTTTTATAGATATGGTCCCGGACCCCACTGAAATGAACAGGCGTCTGGGGGTCGGCCTGGTTCAAATGGGCCTGAACGAATTAACTCATCTCATCGATAGCGTAGAAGAAAATGAAGTCAGAGCCGATGCGGCTGAAATTGAAACGTGGGGGTTGCCTTTAGAAGACGGGGTAACTGTTGATGACCTGCATATGAATTCCCGTTATTATCTGGCGATAAAAGCCTTAATGAAAAAACGCAGCCTGGATGCCATCGCGATCCGATGCTGGCCGGAACTGCCCAACATCTACGGCCACTGGCCTTACCTTGCCATGGCCAGATTGCTTGATGAAGGATGCATAACATCACTCGAAGGCGACACCGACGCAGCAACAGGATGCCTGGTAACGGATCTCCTTGAAATGGGCCCCTCTTTCATTGCTGATTGGCTGGAACACGATGAAGATTCGATAACTTTGTGGCACCCGGGGCAGGCCCCGCCCAGTCTGTGCGAGAAAGAGTCTCTGAGCCTTGGCATGCATTTTAATATCGAAAAGCCTTTGGTGTTGAACGGACGGCTTAAAACAAACCAACCTGTTACGTTGTACCGCATATGGCGATGTGATGGTCTGTACAGAATCACGGCAGCGGAAGCCCGGGCCATTGCACCGCGTCGCCCCCTGTCAGGTTCGCACGTGACGGTCGAGCTCAACGGCAAAAAGCCCCGGATCTGGTTTGAAGAACTCTGCCACGAAGGCATGCCGCACCACCTGTCCCTCATCTACGGCCACCACGGCGATACACTGCGCAGATTTTCAAAACAAGCAGATCTTTTATGGAGTCGAGCCGGAGAATGAAAATTGAAAGTGGCAGCAGGATTATTTTTATCGGTGATTCGATAACCGACTGCGGACGCAGCAGGCCGTCAAAAGCCAATGAAGGTCTCGGAGAAGGTTATGTAGCGCTGGTAGAAAACTTTCTATCTGCCTGGTACCCTGAAAGGCGGATCGAAGTCTTCAATACCGGTATCGGCGGGAACCGAATCACGGACCTGAAACAACGCTGGCAAACCGATGTTCTGGATTACAATCCAGATTGGGTGGCGATTAAAATCGGGATCAATGACGTCTGGCGTCAATTCGACAGCCCGGGGCTGCAACAGGTGGACATTGAAACGTATGAATTGATCTACCGAGAACTTTTAAAAAAGACATGCCCTGACATCAAAGGGCTGGTCATTCTGTCACCTTATCTTATTGAACCCGACAGAACCGTTCCGATGCGCGCTCTGATGGACAGGTACAGCAGCACTGCAGAACTTCTGGCCGCAGAGTTTGGCGCTTTTTTTGTTGATGTTCAGGCTGAAATGGATCGGTACCTGAAGTATAGAAAGCCGATTTCGCTGAGCACCGACAGGATACATCCCAACAGGACCGGACACCTTTTGATAGCACGTGCTTTTCTGAAGGCGCTGGCTTTTGAATGGGAATAGCCCGCTTACGTATGAAATATGAGACTCAATCGGATCTAAGTTGCTACTGGGATCCGAAGGCCTAACCCGCATATTTCATCAACCAAAGAATAGTAATTTAGATAAAAGGCTTGACAATCCAAAGTTCATGTTTGCTATGGCCTAAATTATTAGCGATAATATAAATAGACAATATCTTTCTGTAGGGTTCGGAGGAATGATGTGAATAAGGAAAACAACAAGGGGAAGTTGCCGGATGAATGGATAAAACAGGCCGATTATGATATGGAAACCGCCCGGGCAATGTTTGCTGGCCGCAGATATATTTACACCGTATTTATGTGTCATCTTTCGATCGAAAAAGCGCTGAAAGGCCTTTATCAAACGCAAACGGGAGAAATGCCACCCAAAACACATAATCTGGTTTTTCTTGTTGAAAAAATTGGCCTGAAGCTGTCGGAGGATATGTATGACAGGATTTTCAAACTCAGCCGCATAAGCATACAAACACGTTATCCGGAGGATCTGGAAAAGATGCAGGAAGAATACAACAGAAATGTTACCGGTAAAACACTTCAAGAGAGCGAGGATGCGCTTTTATGGATAAAAAAACAGTATCAGAAGTGATTGAATTTCTAAAAAAGTGCCTGGAACAGCAAGGGGTAACGGTATCAAAAATAGTACTTTTCGGCTCTCATGCAACAGGCGGTGCAGGTGAAGAAAGCGATTTGGATATAGCGGTTATCTCTAATGATTTCAGCGGAAAAGGTATTTTCCAGCGTGCAAAGATGACGAAGGAGCCGGAGGTTAAGACGATAAGAAAATTTATGATACCCCTCGATATCGTCACCTTGACCCCGGAAGAATATGAAAACGAAACCTCCCTTGTGGCGGCCTACGCGAAAGAGGACGCTTCAAACTATTAAAGCCGTTGGAAAAACCAAATGCCATACAATGCCAAACAAATTTTCTTATCTGCCCTAAAAAAGTCGCGTAGCAGATGTTTCCATTGTTTTAGCCCGCATTTCATCAACCAAAGAATAGTAATTTAGATAAAGGCTTGAAGATCCAAAGTTAATGCTCGTTTACTGGTTCTATTTGAACATACAGTGTGTACCTGATCGGAACGACAACGACGGCCCGACCTTCGGGCGCGTTCTCAGTGGTGCATATGCCTCGGGCAGCAAACGCGTAATTCAACCTGAGAGCAAGTAATTGCTATTCTTTGGTTGATGAAATAAGCGGTTTTATCCCCAAATCTTCAGCGGGCGACCCTTTTTTCAAGCGAAAATCCTGGTTCCACGGATCCACAAAAAGGGGATCTTCTGCAACACTGTTTTTTTCCACTCCCCGGGCACGTTCGGTTCTCAGATGCTGCTCTGCTTTTTCAGAACCGGCACTGCACCAGTAAATGTTATTGTCAACATGACAGTCGCGCACAAGCGGCAGTGGGCCTTCTCCATGAATACGCCGCCCCTGAAAATAAAATTCCTGGTCGGGGTGGGTCGTATAAACGATATTGTTTTTTATTA
>PUNP01000682.1 GCA_003551785.1 Candidatus Brocadiaceae bacterium
CGGTTAAACCCCTCTTTTTCATTTCCCGCTACGAAGCTGTTTATAAAGAAAAGTTTCCACTTTATCCACCCTAATTTTCAAAGACCCCTTAGAGTGCGTTTTATTGCACTCTCAGAGCTTTCCCAGGGTGGAGTCCATTTCCACCCTGTTCCACCCTCACTTCCACCCTACTCTCAAAACACCCCTTAGAGCGCTTTTTACTGCACTCTCAGAGCTTTCGGGAAGAAAATTCACTTCCACCCTAATCCAATATTACGTCATCTTTCAGGTCGAATCCGGTGAAATAGTCGTATCCCTTCACCGTTTTCTCTCCAAACTGATGTTCTCTGCGCACTCTGTCATACAGTTCCTTAGCGGTTGGCAGTTTGTATGCTCCGCTATGGTCACACCATCTGTCGTATTCCCTCTTGAAATCCGTGCGCCTTATCTCCAAATCATCCCCCTGGACGCAGCAATCACTGATGAAAGCGAGCACTGAATCGTTTTTCGCTTTGTAATCCGCCATAGCCTCGGGGCTGCCAGAGAGTTTCCATTTTTTATCCCGAAGGTTTCTCAGACCTCTGACCGCCTTGGCCAGCAGTGCTTCATGCAGGGACTTATCTGTCGAGAACCGCTCACGCAGCCCCTCTTTCTTCTCCGCTTTTGACAGGCGATGTTCAAACGGGAATATTTCCATCCGGTTATACCATGCTTCCGTCTTATCGGCACACCTTGGCAGTTCATTGCATGCGTAGATATGCCGGCAGAAGTTCGGGGCGTGGTAAGCATCTTCGTATTTGCGTTCGATCCGGATATGGGGCGTCCCGCCGGTCAGCACTTTTATTGCCGAACTGTCCCCGATGTATCCGGCAGGCATGTCGTCGAACACATTGAGCAGCTTGTTTTCCAGATGCGCGTGGACAAATCGCCGTGAGGGGTCACACAGCGTCTGCAAGCTCTCCTCGGCACACAGCCGGTCTCCAAGCATGCCCGTGATGATGTTGAGCAGCGTCGTTTTGCCCGTATCGGTATCGCCCGGAAAGACAAAAAATGACTTGATAAAATTCTTCGGGATAAGCAGATAACCGATGAGCTCGCAGATAGAATCCTGCCACCGTCCGCAAATAGTGTCCAGAAACTCGTCCAGTTCCTCACTGCGGGCCTCCGGGTTCCAGCGGGTGGGAATCTGGATGGTGGACAGGAACTCGGGGTTGTGTTGCTTCAGCTTGCCCGTGTAGGGATCCAGCAGACCGTTTTTGACGTTGATGAGGCTGTCGGAAGGGTTCAGATTATCCACATCCTCTATCACCATGTTGCTGAGGACAGCCCGTGTGTCCGAGAGCCTTTTGGGGACGGCTTCTTCACCGAGCAGATGCTGCGCTTTTTGCTCTACGCTGCCGGCCGATCTGTAAACGCCTTTTGTGTAAACATAGAGCTGCCCGCCTTTACTCTCCATATCCTTAGCGAATATGTAATTATCCCGCCTGGAAAGTTCTCCGGCGAGTCTGACCGGTTTGAAGCTGCCGTCCTGAAAATAACAAAACGACGGGGGCATACTGCCTTGAAGGAGTCTGCTGAGGTCTTTTGCGCTTTTTTTAATCAGGTAGTCATCCAGCCCTGTTTTCTGTCCGTCCAGCGAGGGCAGTCTCACTATGATGACCCGTGCGCCCCGGCCGTGCAGATGCTTTGCCAATGCCTGCTGCGCCTTTTCTACATCCCTGTTTTCGGCGGCATCGGAGTCGAACGCAACATACACGGTCCTATTCGACCAGCAAAACCCGTCCAGCTCAGGTATAACACGGCTTTGACCGGTGCCGGAGTCCGTTCTCTCCTTCCAGTTCCACACGCCGGAAAAAGCGATGGCTGTGAAGCCCTCCTGGTAGGCCTTCAGCGCCTTCTTCTCGCCCTCGGTGATTATCAGGTCACATTCGGTATCGGTAATAACGCCCCTCTGGTCTTCGTATGGAGGCAGATACAACCTGTTGCCGCCGTTCTTTTTGGCAAGATATTTCCGCACATCACCATTGCCATACACCAGGGGGCGCTGGGGTTTCAGCCTGTAAAAAGCGTCACCTCGCAGCCGCGGGTAGGGAAACACCATGCACGGGGTATGAGGGGCATAGCTGAGATAATCTTCTGAAGCCTCCGAACTGACTGTAACAAGCTGTGCAGCCAGTATAGTATCGTTACGCAGCCCCGATTGCCGCAGGTCTTCCAGGTGCTCTGGAGACAGGCGATCCTCGATATTATCGTGTTTGAGCTTGCCATAAAAAGCATCTTCAAACAGAGCGCCTGGGACATCCAATTCGCTATCATAACTTCCCTCTTGCACTTGACATACGTCCCTTTTTTTGGTATAATATGTATTAGAATCATTACTGCGTTGGTCTCTTTCACGGCCCCGAGCCTTACTGTCCAAAGGTTCGGGGTTTTCTTTTTTTCCTTTCGCCATATACTTGCCATCTCCATATAAAATAAAAATAAATACTGAAATATATCGTCTTTTAAAAATCTGTTTTCCATTCGGTTTTCCTTCCAAAAAAATTTATGATTTAAGTTATGATTAAATTATGATATTATCCTGGCCTGCCCCCCCCGCTCGGGGGGGTCTCTGCTGTTCGTCATATTAATTCCCCCTCGTATTAATTTTGTTTCCTGTCATGTTTCCAGGAGGTGTTTTCTCCGTCCATATCTCACAGCTATCCTCCAGAATCTCCCCGCCATAATCAAGAAGCCGCTGGCGAAGATACAGCCAAGAGGCTAAATCCATCTGGCCCGCAAGTTGAAAATCGACATAGGCGTTCCCGTTGATGTAGTTATATTCGATGATTACGGGAGTCAGACCGGTTTGGTCCAGTGATAGGGTGTAGGCTGGGCGGCAGCGTTCTAATGCTTCTGCGCTGGTTCTGAGGGTGTCTTTGACTGTAAGTCCGTCAATACTTCCCAGAGCCTCGATATGGCTCTGGATGCTGCTGATTTGATTTTGGTTTGGATTTTTCATCCTGAAAATTATCTCCATTGAATAAGGGTTTAAAAAATTAGGCACAATGTGGCTAAAGTGCCTTTCCACCTTATAAGAGATAATTAGGATTATGATGAGATGATATATGGTCGGTGGGAAGGTCGGGCGGTTATAATGGTTGCGGCTGATTATTTTATTTCATAATTTTCCTCCCTGCTATCAGTAAGATTTTAACATTTAACATACAACTATTATAACATATTTCAACATTAAAGTCAAATTCGTGTTATTCTTCTTAATGATAAAAATATTATACCGGATCTGACGTTTCTGTACAAGTGAACGCCAATATGGGAGGGGGCTTTGAGTGAGAAAAACGGGGATTGGTTATGAAAAATCACCTGAGTCCGTCACTTAGGTTTCCATTTCCATCTGGTTTGCGGGGGGCATCCATTGGCGATCCAATCCAATATTTCATCTCTTCTCCACTTGACCGTTCCGCCAATTTGAGTGGGATCGGGCAACAGACCTGTATCTTTCCAGTTGTAAATAGTCGATTTGCTGGCCCCCAGCATTTTAGACACAGATTTTACATCCAGCAGAGCCGGAAGCTCATCCGTCTCTCTGTCAATCTTATCCTCATCGGTATTAGTTGTAGGAGCTGGTCTCATCGCATACTCGCGCTCCAGAAGAGAAAGAAAGATTTTTTCCAGAACAGGATTTCTGCCGGGCCTTTTCCAGCGGGTGTTTTCGGGACCAATACTTGACAGCCGCTCAAGCATAGCATTCATAACCTCACCATGGAAACCAACTCTGGCAGCTTCATCTTCAATCAGAAGGCCTATTTCACCAGCAGCCACAGGAGAAAAATTCACAGGTGACAAGTCCTCAGCCATATCAGCGTTACGGGAGGGTATAAGCAGGGCATGTTCAAAAACACCGAGCGGCAGATACAGAGGTCGCGTGCAGAGGAGTCCTGCATGAAATCCAAATGCAAACGAGTAACCCTGCCTTGTTTTCTCAACTTTATTCGCCATGAAGGGAAGAAATTGGGAAAGACTATCCCAGACTGGACTTTTCATGATGATAAGCTCCTTCACCGGTCGATGCAGTCTGAATACCTCCGTAGTGTATTCAGAACCTTCATTGTCCAGATACAGAATCGAAAGCAGGCGATAGAGAATTCGATACAGGCTGTGCGTTATCCGGTCTTGCGACTCTTCTGGCTCTTCATTGTAAAAAAGCTCAACCGTCTTGCGGGCGGTCAGTTCAATGATCTGCTTAATGCTCACAGATTTTTCTTCAGCTATCTCCTTTTCTACAGCATCTCGGAGTAAGCCCTCATCTTTTTCCAGCAGGTGGTAGGGCTTGCCGGGAAAACAAGCAGCCAATAGTGTTTTGGGAAACACGTGGTAGGGACTGACGGGGCACTCCGGTGTGAGGCCGTGAAGAGCCTTATTTATTGCTGCCCAGCTTCTATGTTTCTCAGAATCGAAAGCGGCATCCCAGCAGGAGTTTATTTTATTGAGAACAGCGCTGCATTCGGGGATATTGAGGCTGGATATGATTTTTCTGATTTCCGACAGGGAGATTTTAAATTCTTCGGCAAATACGCTTCGGTTGAATGTCCACGCCAGTTCATGTCGGTTAACAGCTTCAGCGAGAAAGAATCCGAGCCTGATAGTGTTAAGTTCTACTTGGTCCATTATTGCAGCCGCCTCGATAGAATACCAATCAAAATAAGGACTGTATGTTATACGAAAACAGGTGCAGTTACAAATTGAAACACCTATAAGCAAGCCCCCCAAAGAAAAGTGCCCCCTATGATTCCTTTGCCGTCATTTGCCAAGGGGCTGATTTTTTCATATAATAGTATTTCGGTCAGGACAGTTGCAGTGAATCTTTTAAAATTGGTGTTTGAAAATAAAAAGTGGTGGATTTTTGGCAGTCAACGGGTGCAGTCAACTAACTTTTGAGCCGCCTGGCAAAAAGACACCTAAGCCATTGCATTACAAAGCGATGCGCCCGTAGCTCAACTGGACAGAGCGGCGGTCTACGGAACCGCAGGTTAGGGGTTCGAACCCTCTCGGGCGTACCAC
>PUNP01000484.1 GCA_003551785.1 Candidatus Brocadiaceae bacterium
CGGGATTCAGGTGTATGTATTGAGTGACCTTGCCGACGTA
The DNA here is from genome assembly GCA_003551785.1 of Candidatus Brocadiaceae bacterium. The sequence goes on from PUNP01000484.1 coordinate 41, forward strand.
GGCTTTCGTATCCTCGACAAGATACGCTTTGTACCGACCCTGGAAAACATGTCCGCAGGAATCGTGGCGGTGGTTGTACATGCTGGTGAAAGAGGTCAGGAACGACCGCATGTAGGCGCCAAGGTTCGCTTCCTGGGTCCGCAGATGGATGTGGATGTGGTTGATCATCAAGCAGTATGCCCGGACCTCGATCCGGAACAGTTCCGCGAAATGCACCATCCGATCCAACACATGGCTCCACGGGGTAAATTTACGGCTTTTCTTGTCAACTTCATATTCACGAGCAAGTTTCGGTACAAGATTTCGGGGAATGAGTTCGACAATCTGATTCATAACACTAAATTTATGACGGGACGGCTTCATAAGCAATACTCCTGTTTTGAGTGTTTTTGTTTCATATCAAAACATGTTGCTTAGCCGTTCTATTTCCAGTTATAACTCCAAAATCCATCTATCCTATGGGATGGCTGTGATATATCTTTCCCTTTTCGCCAATAACCAGCCCCAAAAATCCGGATTACATCATTTCTATAAGTAAAACGGACTGACATAATACCTTCGGCTACCTCGCCGAGACAGTAATAACGTTCTTCGTTTTCGCTGTGCACCTTCTCTTTTAAAATTACACGTTTCTGATCTGCAAATGCGTATTGCGCCAATGCAAAAGACACGCCGTGCTTATCCCGGTTAATTGCCTCTTTCTCTTCGTCCCATTCGAATTTGTTTTTTTCTTTTCCATTATAATGCCATATCATTGTATGGCATCTATGTCAAACAATTTTATTGTATATACCGAACGTCAAGACTCACTTACAGGTATGGAGCGGACGCGGAATACACGGTTAGGTGAATGAATTGGTTCGCAGGTTTTATCTCTGCCTTATCCATTCAGACACACGGTCCTCATCTTCCTTTGTCCAGCCGGTGAAAGTATTGTTCATGATGTCATGATAGTCGGAGGATGGGTTTTCCGCCAAACTGTACAATTTGTCCAGATATAACCCACGCTTGGCTTGCCGCTGAAATTGCGCAAAGTTGTGCCGACGCCACTCTTCCCATGCCTTAAGCGTAGCTTCGCGGTCGACTTCCCCATCGAGAACTGCAAACAGCTCAGCCGCCTGTTCCGGTTTCTGTTCAATAAGGTCGTTCAACTCTTCGGGGTCGTCGCGCAGATTGAACAGACGCGATGGGTATCCCTCATGGACAATCAGCTTGTAATCACCTTTGCGAACCATCCAGGACATCGTGTTGGACGTGACACCGGAGTAGCTGGCAAGTGCCCATCCACGGCTTTCCGTAGTCTCTCCCCTGGCCAGCGGTAACAACGATTCCCCGTCGAAGCTGTTGCGCTTCTCGATTCCCGCCAGATCGCAGATGGTCGGCACCACGTCAATAAGCGATACTGGGGTCTCGATACGTTGTCCAGGCTTGATATCCGGCCCGCTCATAACAAGGGGCACGCGCACAGAGCCCTCGAAGAGGCTCATTTTGTAGTATTGCTGATGTTCCATCGCCAGCTCGCCATGGTCGCCCGAGAAAATGACCGTCGTGTCATCTGCCAAGCCGGCCTCCTGCAATGCGGCCATGATTTCGCCGACGATTGCATCGGCTTCTGCGCACATCGCGAAATAGATCCGGCGGACGGTCTTAACGGTTTCTTCGTCAAATCCATGTCGCCACGCCTTGGATTTCTTCTGGTATTCGTCGGCTGGGTGCTTGTTCTCATCCATAGGGGGTGCATCCACCAATTCTCCGGGGATTTGGTCCCACCAGTATTGGTTTGTACGAAAAGCGGCGTGCACTAATCCGGGGTTGAGAGATATGAAGAAGGGGCTGTCACCGGGTTTACGCGAACGGATGAATTCAATCGCCTGCTCCGCCTTTTCCCAGTCGCCTTTGTGATACTGGCGCTCATTTCCCGGATCGACGCCGTATTCCTGAGCAGGATCGGCATTCATGACCGGATGGCATGCAGTGTTCAGCGGTTCCAGAAAATCGGCAACACGGTTCATCACCGAATGTCCACCCGTAAGATAATCCATGTGTTTACCGAGTAAAAGTACGTCGTGGCTTTGGTGCAGCGCATCATGGTAGGTCCACATGCCCTTTTCCAAGCCCTTGAAGTTGCTCCAGCTTTCGCATTTGTGCGTATAGGTGCCGGATAGCATGTTCGCTCGTGAGGGGCAACAAATGGGGTTAGTGCAGTAGGCGTTCTGGAAAATAGTTCCCTGCGCCGCCAACCTGTCAATGTTGGGCGTCGCCTCAGACATTGCCGGATGAATTCTTTGGCAGCCAAGCATGCGCCCGTCCCAGCTTTCGGCGTGAAATTGGATAATGTTAGGTTTTGCCATAGTTGTTTCCTTTTACTTTGCGCACGACAATGCTCACCGGCGCGGCGATAGACGCGTCCGGTGAAGACGTTTGTTCAAGTAAACCGCTGCGCGGCAGTGTATTGCGGTTCATAAATGAGAGAGTATAATCCCTCAGACAGCCCGACATGGGTTCGCTACCTTAGGGCACTGAAAGAATGACTATACAAATTATGGACTATTATACACGTTTTTGCCGGGATCGGGGATGTGCTGGGCAATCTCGGCGATGAAATCGAGCGGGTCAAACACCTCGAAGTTCCGTGAAACGCCGCGCGGCAGTTTATCGTCGCCAAGCGCGGGAAACGGCTGGCAGTCCGCCTTTTCGGCGCGATACAAGACCGTGCCGCCTGCCTGTGCGTACGCACGCAGACAGGCCGCAGTCGAGGAAGTCGTTCACGGCGCAACGTATGACCGGCCGCCAGAAGCCGTACTTGCGCTGAAAGCGGTCGGGATAAACCTGCTCGAACTCGTCGAAGCGCTTTTCGAACAGGCGATAGAGAACCGTCTCCCACGGTTTGCGCGGGCGATGGAAGCGAGCAGTATGGTCGGCGTCGTCGGTCATGCGGAGCACTCGCGATCAAGTTTTTCTTATTATAGCACACATATATTAGCTTGTCAAGAAATGTTCTCCCCACGCCTGTCAGAATCATCGGGTCGGACCGGCGGTAGTTGTTCAACCGCCGAGGCGACCGCTGATTATTATATCGAACAAACGCCTGTTGATGGCGTACCTTACTGGGACACCGGCGGCCGCACCCCCAACCTCCATCGCCTTGGTGACTATTTACAGCGTCAGGCTGAACCCGTTAACGACTGGGAGCCGGTTGACAGTTCGGCCGCTGCAATCGCCGCCCAGGGGGTACTGCGGCTCGGCCTGTTCCTACTCAAACGCAATGTAGTTTATATCGGGGTCAGATACCGTTTTCAAATTTATAACTTTCTGTTAGTAAATATTTTACAAACTTCAAAATATGCTTTAACCTAACTTACAGCGAAAATCTGAAGGCGAGAAAACAGTTTTAACAATTTGAGGATGTGAATCATGCCGAGGCGAAGACAGAGCTGGGACAACCATGCCTGCTGCCACATAACCCACCGCTGCCACGAGCGCCGGTTCCTCTTTAGATTCGCCAAGTACCGGGACATGTATCGGCAGTATCTCTTTCGAGGCCATCCGACGGTTCAAAATCTCGATTCCGGCACGGAAAGGCAGGAACACAAATCGGGTTGGGGGCATAGGCAAATTAAACTGGAACATTTTTTTTATCAACGTGCTTGATGTTCACAAAAAAATCCGTTTCAGCCTTTGTATATTTAACCAATTTCAGCCATTATTGACGAATAATACTCTGAATTTCAGATTTAACTTGAGGAAGGCGCTCTTTAATTGTCCTCCAGACGAGGTTATAATCGACCCCGAAATAAAAATGGATCAGCCGATCTCTCATTCCCGCCATTTCCTTCCACGGCAGAGAGGGGTATTGCTTTCGGATTTCGTCAGGAATGTTCTTTGCAGCCTCTCCTATAATCTCGAACTTACGAATGACTGCACTTGCCGTCTTATCGTCCATGCGGAAATCTTCATAGGAGATTCCTTCCACAAACGAATCAATACTTTCTATCGCGGCTAAAATATCCTTAAGGTACAGGTTGTAATTTCTCATACCGCTATTGCCTCATTGTAAACTGAATCCTGTAATTCTTCGCGCAGAGCCCCTTTAGGAACCACGTCCACTTTTTTCCCAAGCACTTCTTCCAGATATATTGTTAAGCCGCTGAGATCAAACAAGTCAGCTTCATCTTCAAAATCAACCAGCACATCGATATCACTATCAACTGTCTGTTCTCCCCGAATGTTGGAGCCGAAAACCTGAATGCTTTTCACCCGGAATCTGCGGATTATTTGCGGTTTAAGCTCACGCAATTGTTGTAGAATCTCTTCTGTTGATAATAAAGCCATACACTGATTCCTTCAGACATTACTTTTTCCATAAAAGGCGTGTGCCCTTCGCACCGGTGCAATGATACGCGTGCTGACACTTTCAGATCAAATAACTAACATATAAGTAAACAGCTTTTTCTGACCTCAGCAGTTTGTATTCTTCGTTCGTATTTTTGAGCATTAACACAAACTTATCACCTGATTCCATCCGTGACTCCAACCCCGAACCAGGTATTTCCAGCCAAATCTGGTTAAGGCAGTTGCTTTGTTCTGCTAATACTTCCGCAGCAACAGCGACTCCCGGCTTAAGTCAGAAAGCAATCCTTTCTTCTCGATTACTGCCGATGAACAAAAGTCCAAAACTAAACGATAACTGTAATCTACTCTCACGTTTCCGAAAGTCAAACCTTTTTTATGCCGGGGTCTGCGTCAATGCCGTTAACTTAAGGCATAAGTTACTCCTTTCAAATCAGTTATTGTTTCCAGAGAGGAGTTTTCCATATAGAATATCTCGCTTGTTTTGGAGGGCCTCCCTTTCTTCCTTTTTAATCCGGGCTTTTTTTCTGTATTCCTGCTTATCCCGCGGATGGCTGTGTCCCGGCTTCTCTTTCACAATAAAGCGGGAACACTGTTTAACGAAGGCTTTGTACGCCTC
>PUNP01000654.1 GCA_003551785.1 Candidatus Brocadiaceae bacterium
CTCGACGGCAAAACTTTCCACCGGCACGTCGCGCTCCTCGCAGAACGCCCGAAGCATCTTCGCCGTGACCTGAAAGCCCCAGGCGTGCCCGCCTGCGATATGCACAGGCCTGCGAAAGGCGTGTTCGTCTGCCACAGATACTGCGGCAGTAAAAAGTAGAAACAAAAAGACCGCAGCCTTCAACGCGACGGTCTTGTGGCATTTTTGATGAAAGCGATTTATATTCTGACCTCCACTAACTTGCCATCGCGGGCTTTATAACAAACGTATCGTCCTTTTGAAAATGTTTTGAGTGGTTGCGTAGATTGTCGGGTTTCCAATTTTTCTCCATTCAGAGGGCCTTGAGATTAATCAAAGTTCGCACCCACGCATTCTCCCGTTTTTGCGTCTATAAACACATCGATTATCCTGCCGCCGGAGAAATGCCATTTATCATCTTCTTTCACATCCACCCGGAAGCTTACGCGCCAGCTCAGCCGCGTTTCCTCCGGAGGCCCGTGTAAATTGATAAGGAAACGCGAGCGGCGACGGTCAAGCATCCAGTTCGGCTCGAATAATACCAGAACAGGATTCTCCATCAGTTTTATGGTGCCGTTCACCACTCCTGCTCTAATAGAGCGGTAATATTCGCTGCTCAGAACCTTCGGCGCCAGCTCGGCGGCTTTCTTTGCCGCCTCCGCGGGTGAAATGCGAATATCTGTAGATTCAGGCATCGGATAAATGCCGACAAGGCGGTGGTACGATGCAAGCCCGAGCTCTTCATGGAACCGCAACGATATCGTGATATCGGGAGTGTTTTCCTCAAAATAAACTCCGTTTACCGTAGGCTGCCATACAGCCCACCACACGGGATGGGAAATCACAGCGCCGTCGCTACCATACCATACACGCAGTGCATAATCAGGCGGAATTTCCTCTTCAAGAAGTTTAAGATAAAGATGGGCGCGCTCGATCGCCTCCGATATCGTCAGAGATGGAACCTGTTCCTTGCCTGCAACCCTACGTCGCTCTATTTCTTCCCGCATCTCCATGTTGACAATAACGAATATGTCATGCTCCACCCCCAAAATAATATGGAAGCGACCCCTTATTGGAAGCATAGCATAACATGGCACTCGATAAATTGTCCGCACCCGGAAAATCTCGCGGGCGGGGATTTCTTCTTCGGTCCATCCCATATCCGGCCAGATGCGAGGGACGAGCCGAGACATCTTGTCCTGCACCTGCAGGTAAAGATCGTCTTTTCGCACTTCTTCAAGCGCCTGGACTTCGTCGCGCTTCCGCACCGCGTGCCTCCTGTGCAGGATGTGCGCAGGAGGCAAGACAATCGCCGTCAGGATGATTACCGCTATCAGCCAGTACCGTAGTTTCATTCTTCACCTCCCTGTTCGAGATGTCTTGCATCAACTTTCCTATCAAGGTTTCCGTGTCCCTTCAACCTTCCTTCATCCGCACCGGACTCAACATCAAATGCCTGCAATGCCTCGGACACGGTCACATCGCCTTGCAGCAAATTAAGGAATCGCACTCCGAGCAGTTCGGCACCCGTTGGTGCTTCCGACCACGACAGACCAACATAGGCAATGTCGTCACCGAGTGCATCGGCAAAACCGGCCATGGCGGGGTGAAGTTCATTGTTATCTCGCGCCCACTCACGCCTAATTGTTTTCCCCCCGGGAGGCATTTCGGTCGGCGTGGTCCATGCCGAAAAACACGCGAGTACAAGAGCAAAACGTATGTCGAGATCATTCGGCAGATCTTCTGCCCCTAACAAATTTTTAGAAACAAGGCCACGCAGCCCCAGGGAAAATTCCATCTCGTCAACTGTTTCAATTCCCTTAAATTCCGCTGTATGAGCTAGCGGCACTTTGGTGAGCGGTACAACCCCATGCGTAAACAATACGACAGCATCTTTCCCCGGCAGATTATCCAGTAGCCAATTTTTCCTGGCAGTTCTATTTTCTATAACACTATACTTCAACTGTTTCATGCAATCAGCGAGATCTCGTATTCCGAGACCACCCATATGCAAAGATACTATCCACTTAGGAAGGGAACGCGCAACCAGCGCACTTCCCAATGTCTTAACATCCCTTCTAACAGCATCACACCCCCAAAAACCAAGATTGATGTTCGCCATCCGCGATCCGGTCAGATTAATCGGCAACGGAGTATAACCACCGGGCACTGAAGTCACCCCCGGCGGCACCAATACAAATGCTTCGGTTGTCAGCGCGGGCGAAGCATAGAAAAAATCTCTTGAGTCGATGCTCGCCAATTCAGTTTCCAAACCAACGACGCCTTCCATCTGTGCGAGCATTTGCCCGGGAAGGCCGGTAATTTTTACCCGGAACGGGACAAAACTTTCCGGTTCGGACGGTGAAATATCCGGGAACGTGGGAGGATCACAATTCTGAAACACGCGCGTGTCCGGCCCGGTTTCTTCTATTTCAAATATAGCATTTTGTATAACACCTTCTTCACTGATCGCAATCCGCCAAACATCAACGGAAGGCGTCTGGGGCGCTCCGTCCAGAATAGCCACTGTATATTCGTGATTTTCAAAAATCCGCGTACCTATTCCGGTCTCAATCAAAACATCACCAAGAAAACTGATTTGATTGAGATCGTTTTCCAACCAGACAGGAGCTTCTATCGCCAAATGTGGCGTGTGTGCAAAGCATATCTTTCCAGTATCGTCAGCAGACAAAAACATGTAGGCTGCATCGACAACACCTAAGATTGTGTCTGTGACCTGTACAGCTGTGGGGCCGAGCGTTACGGATTCTTCTGGTGGTGCAAGGTTAATAGTCAAAGTTTCATCTGCCGATATAAACACAAGGCTGCCGGGTTCGGTCTCAACCGCTTCCAGCGTACGTCCAAAATATGTTACAGTCATTGAATTTATTGCTTCAGAGTCCCATATGTTTTCAAACTCTACATTCAACGGAGATTCCGGCACATCATATATCGGCTCGCCCATTCCGACACCGTCACACGGGGAAAAGATCGGCAGACGGGCCATGGGTTCGTATGGATAATATGCAGAAACGGCCTCAAGCTCTAGCTGTACTACTTCAAACTCGAGCGTTCTTGAAAAGTTTTGCCCGGTAGTCTCCGCATCCGTCACTTTGAGAGTATACTCTCCCGGAGGAATGTCGTTAAGCGAATCCGCATATTCCGGCTCCGTTGATTCCGTCAACTGGCGGCCATCAAGAGAGTTTTCAGGCTCGCCAGCGGGAAATATAACCCAATTATACGTCCCGGTCACATCGTGAAGCCAAAAACTGACTTCCCCCTTATTATCATCTGCACGCGCAACGCAATACAAAGTATCTGGTGCATGACCCTCCCAATTTCCGACACCTATTTCGGTGACCTCGTCCCTCAGCACCAGCGTGCCCGGCGCTATGAAATCCTTCACCAGGGCCCAGCGAAGTGCGGAACCGCCCGGCCCGGGGCCAGGTCCGGGACCTCCCTCGCGTGAGATACTCACCCAGTATATGGACTCGATGGAGCCGCGGCCTTGGACTTTTACCTCGACATTGTCATAATCATCGTCACTACATCCTTCAGCTTTGATAAAAGTCAGCTTTGCCCCGTCATCGACCGGGTCGCCGTACACGCCGACGCCTATCCCCCTGTACTCACCAATGTATCCCAGATTGCTCCTGACGTGGATTACATCCTCATAAGCATTAGGCGCGTATGTAAATCTGGCAGGTGGATTGTCCTGATGGTATAGGTAGTCATACTCGGCGTCGTATTTTCCTTTGGGATCGCTTGATGGATTGTCTGTTACCTTTGCCCTGACGTAGACAGGGTCGTTATTTGCCCGGGCTGGCGATGAAACAGCGGCTGCGATCAGCACAAACATCACAATCCACATCTTCTTCATGTTCGTCTTCATAGTCCCCTCTCCTTTACCGTAAGTGTTTCCTGGACTCGGGCAGCAGCTGCGTCCTGACCCGCCCGGTCCATCTCGAATCCGGATAACGTTCCAGATATAGTGAAAATGCATCCGCAGCCTTTCTATACTGTTCCGTGCGGGCCGCCGAAAGTCCGTAATAAAAAAGCGAAATCTCCGCTTCCGGATGCTCGGGATAACGCGTGTATACGTGCCGCCAGTGCGGCATCGCCGCCTCCGGATCCTGCGTACTGTTATATGTCCATCTCCCCGCCTGGAATATCCCGTCCGCAGCCCATCGATACCGCGAATATCGCGGTTCATAGAGCCGCTCCACAAGGTGCATTGCCTCATCATGCCTGTCCTGAAACTTGAGCGCCTGCCCCATGCGAAATATCAAATAACTCTCAAGCTCCGGCGAAGGCCGCGGAAGGTTCCCGGCCCCGCGAAGAAGACGCTCATAGTGCTCCCCGGCACGCCCGGGCTCGAACGTGGCAAGCGCCATGTCCGCCAGGCGAAGCGCAGTCTTCTGTCTATCATTACGCATATTACCGGCAAGCTCATCCGGAGTAAGAGGCGCTCTTCCGCCGCTGATGATAGAGAGCATCCGCTCCATGCCTGTCTCGGCGCCGATTCTCGCCCGCTCCGAACGCTCAAGACGCGTTGCCTTTCGAATCAGCTCTGCTGCCAGGTCCGCATCGCCGCGAAGATACGCCACAAGGCCCGCGCGCGCATAACACTCATACATGACCTGCTCGATGCTGCGCCGGGCCGGAAGGCGCGTTGGACGGCGCCAGGCCGCGAGTCCTTCCCTGAGCGTCCCGCTGTCTGAGATACCGCCCGCCGCCATCGCGTCCGCCCACCCGGTCGCCTGACGCGCCGCCTCGCCCGCCTGCTCCGGATCCATCAGCCTCTCAAGCGCTACGGCAATCCGCCGCACTGCCGCGCCTCCTGCAAGGAGACTTTCGGGATGCTCGTCGCAGAAACGACCGAGCGCACCGGCTATGTCCTTCCACGCAGCATCAGGTGCGCCGCCGGGAGTTGCAAGCGCCATGTCTTATCGCAGAACGCAGGCGCGGTAAAATGCCTCC
>PUNP01000260.1 GCA_003551785.1 Candidatus Brocadiaceae bacterium
GGCTCCGGCTTTCATTGCAGAAATTGGATGACCTGCAGTGGGAAAAGGCGTATGCGATGATCCACTACCCACCGGTAACTCATACCCGGCAGAGTGAATTCTTACGTATGTTTCAGGATGCGGGCGTCAATTGTGTAGTATACGGCCACCTCCACGGAATAGGTGCCGGCAGTCTCCCGGAAGCCGACTATGACGGTGTGCGATGTCTCTGTGTGAGCGCTGATTACTTGGGTTTTAAACCACTTTTCATCGCGGACATAAACGTACCGTAGGGGCGGATGGCAGTTTGCTCCCTGATTTCCCAATGGGAATCACTGAAGAACTACGCCGTTTCACGTCAGTCGTTAATCGCTGTTCGTGAGTCCTCAGTGTCAGCATCTAATCAGGACGACACAGAGGTCAATACAAAAATACCGTATAATATCTTTTAGCTTTTCTACCCCATACTTTTAATTTCAATATTTAACTATGGAAAAAGACAAAATTCAGATTACAGAGGATGTCGCAGCAGATTTATTGACTTTGCATACCCTTATTGTCGGTTCGGGCGCAGCGGCGCTGAATTGTGCGGAACATTTACATGAACTCGGCGTGAAAGACATCGCCGTAGCCACCGATAAGCTGGGTGCCGGAACTTCGAACAATTCTGGTTCTGACAAGCAGACTTATTACAAGCTGGGTATATTCGGAGATGTGCCTGACAGCCCTGTCCAGTTCGCTCACAGCCTTTTCGACGGAGGGATGATGCATGGTGATCTGGCATATATCGAGGGGCTGGGCAGCGCGCCCGAGTTCTTCCACCTTGTCCGTAACGGAGTCAAATTCCCCTGCAACCGCTATGGGGCGTATGTCGGGTATAAAACCGACCACGATCCCCGACAGAGAGCGACCAGTGCCGGGCCGCGTACCTCTATGCAGATGTTCGCCACCTCCCTGAAAAACGTTAAAAATCACGGTACCGTTATACTGGATAAACATGAAATCATTGCCCTGTTGACGGCGGATGATGACGGAGAGGTCCGAGTTTGCGGCGCAGTAGCTGTCAATAAAAACGCTGGCGATGATGAAAATGCACTCGTGGTGTTCAACTGCCAAAACGTCGTTCTGGCCACCGGCGGGCCAGGAGAGATGTATGCCACCAGTGTCTACCCGCGCGGGCAAATCGGAAGCCACGGTTTGGCGCTCGAGATCGGTGCCGTAGCAAACAACCTCGGCGAATCGCAGTACGGTCTGGCCAGTACGAACTTTCGCTGGAACCTCAGCGGCACGTACCAGCAGGTCATCCCGTCCTACTATTCGACTAATCCCGACGGCTCGGATGTCCGTTATTTCCTCAACGACTATTTTTATGACATGGGGCAGATGGCCTCCAACATCTTTCTTAAAGGCTATCAATGGCCCTTCCACGCCGCCCGGCTACAGGATATGGGATCCAGTATCGTGGACTTTGCCGTCTTTAATGAAACCAACGCCGGACGTACCGTCTGGATGGACTTCCGAGAAAATCCCGCAGCGACCGGCGGCATGGAGGAATTCAGCTTTGACCAACTGAGCGACGAGGCCGCTGCGTACCTCAAAAACAGCGGCGCTTTGCAGGATACTCCGATCGAGCGACTCAAACATATGAACATGCCGTCGATCGAAATCTATGCCGATCACGGAATTGATCTATGCTCCGAACCCATTCCCGTCGCTGTTTGCGCCCAGCACAATAACGGGGGACTGCGTGGAAATATCTGGTGGGAATCCAACATCAAACACCTTTTCCCGATCGGTGAAGTCAACGGCAGCCATGGCATCCGCCCCGGCGGCAGTGCGCTCAACAGCGGGCAGGTGGGCGGGCTGAGGGCCGCACAGTTCATCGCCAATATGTATAATGATAAACCACTGAATAAGGATGATTTCGGAAATATCTGCAGCGCTCAGCTGAACCAACTTATGGGGCGTATCATGCGGAACAAATCAGCCTCCGGATCGGCTATGTCATCCGAGGATATCAGGAAAGATATCCAGTCACGCATGACACGTTTTGGCTCTTTTCAGCGTTCATTGGAGGGCGTGGAGCAAGCGCTGAACGACGCCCATAAGCTGTATAAAAGCATCACTAACGACGGTATTAAGCTGGATAGTGAACATGGTTTGACTGCGGCTTTTCAGAATGAGCACCTTTGCCTGACTCATATCGCGTTCCTGGAGACGATCAAAGCGTATATCGAGCGCGGCGGCGGCAGCCGGGGCGGGTATGTCGTGGAAGACCCCGATGCAGAACTGACGGTTGAAACCAAAAAAGGAACCTCTCTCCCGCACCGCCCGGAAAATGAAGAGATGAAATCCGAAATACTGGAGACACAACAGAGCAGCCCCGGTCAATTTGATGTCAAACCCGTGGAGGCCAGACCGCTGCCGGAAGATAATTCCTGGTACGAGACGGTATGGCGCGAATGGCGCGAAGGCCGTATATTCGAATAATGTTTCTTTTGTTCTTTTTTTTGGTTTAACCAAAGCAAGTGTCTTAATAGTATTGGTTTCCGTGTCAAAAAGCCCCTTAGCGGTGTTTTTCGGGGGGTGTTTTGAGTTTTTAAGAAAAAAACAATAAAAGTTTCTGCTTTATTTTCCCAACCGACCTTGCGTTTCGTCCCGAAATAAAATCACTCATCGTTTGTTTGCTCTTTCATGTTGAAAGGAACGGAAAAATGACGTAAAATAGGTTAATGTATAAGGTAAACGACAAAGAGACCTCTCCGGCACCTGTGCCTTGCGCTGTGAGGTGCAGCTGAGTTGAAGAGGAACAATGGATATGTACTTTGTAAGTATGAGTTAAAGACAGTATTATGTAAAACTCAATTAATCTCTATAGTGGTGAAATTATGTCTACTTTGAAAGAACTAGTCGATCAGATTCCACCCGACATGGAACCGGAAGCCAGAAATATCTTGGAATCTTTGATTAAAAAAAAGCGCCAACCCAAGCAGCAGAAGTTGCGATTAAGCTGGATGGGCGCTTTGAAGGAGTATAGGGAGCAGTTCACTTCTTTGGAATTACAAAAAAAAGCGCTCGAATGGTGGGTAGAATAAAAAATGTACCTTGTCGATACTAATATTTGGCTTGAAGCACTATTGGAACAGGTACGTGCATCAGAGGCACGGGATTTTTTTCAGAAGGTAGAAGCGCATCTGATAGCGATGACTGATTTTTCCCTGTATTCTATTGGCGTGATTCTTACCCGGTTAAATAAGGATGAGGTATTTGAAGATTTTATCTCAGACACGCTCGAAGATTCAGGTATTATAAAAATTAGTTTGGATAGTTGCGACTTGAAAAGACTGCTTAAAGTGCGTTGTGAATACCGGATGGATTTTGATGATGCATATCAGTATACAGCAGCTGAAAAACACGGCTTTCAGATTATCAGTTTCGATCAGGATTTTGTAAATACGGAGTTGGGCCGACTTATGCCGCGACAAGTTAATCTTTAGGGTGATAAGAGATACAAAGATAAATGCGCTCCGCATGGGCACGGTTGCACTTGGAATTGCAGTATTTGACCTTTTAAGGAAAATCAATAAAAGCTCCTGCTTCTATTACTCCACATAGCTTTGCTTTTCTACCTGAAATAAATCACTTATCATTTGCTGGTTCTTTCATTTTGAAAGGAACGGAAAAATAACGTAAACGACAAGGAGACCTTTCCAGCACCTGCACCGTGCTCTGTGACGGTAGAGATGAGTTGAAGAGGAAAAATGGATATGTACTGTTAAGTATGAGTAAAAGAGAGTATTATGTAAAACTCAATTAATCTCTATTCTTGAGGCAAAACACTTTGGAACTTCCGCTAGATAGATATTTTCTCACAGCCGCGGCGTCGGTTCCGCATGTGGGGCCGGTCAATATGCGGCGCCTTATCCGCTTTGCTGAGTCGAGCGGCCTTTCGGGCGGCGAGATATGCTGTTTGGACGCCGATACTTTGACGGCTGAGGCCGGACTGGACTCTCCGGCGGCACGGTCAATAGCCTCTATAAATGCTCCTTTTGAACGGGGGGAAGTCCTGATTGATCGGATTGAGGAGCACGGAGGGCGTGTGATTTTCGAGGGAGATGATCTTTATCCGGAAGCCTTATCTCGCTGCCTGGACAAAAGTGCGCCCGTCGTGCTTTTTGCTGTCGGTGAACTTGATTTACTGATGTCTCCCGCTTTAGGCGTTGTCGGTTCACGTTCGCCCTCGGACAAGTGTTTCAGTGCAGCGACAGATTTATCGGGGGCAATGGCTAACAGGGGGTGGGTGATAGTGAGTGGTGCGGCATCGGGTATCGATTCGGCCGCCCATGCCGGTGCGCTGCAGGCCGGCGGTGGCACCGTTATCCTGCCGCCGGAAGGAGTATTCCGGTTCCGGCTAACCAGGGAAGTCAGGGAAAGGCTCGATAGCGGGCGCTGGTGCGTTCTCTCGCCTTTTGAACCGGATGCCCGCTGGGAAGCGAGAAATGCCTTACGCCGCAACCGGCTTATAACGGCATTGAGCCGTGCCGTTATAGCTTTTGAACCGCGCGACAGGGGCGGTACCTGGCATAGTTCCAACCAGACGCTGAAAATGAATAAAACCTTGTTTGTTCTCTCAAATCACACAGACACCGCACATATAAACGGTTTAAATCTGCTGAAAAGGCGTGGGGCGGTTGAATTGGATGTGGTAAAAATGCCGGAGTGCGAGGAATTGGAAAAACGGATAGAACAGTTATATGAAAAGTGTGAAAGCAAGGAGCAGGCTCAGCTTTTTCAAGGGTTTTAATCCTTTATATACACTGACGTTGATTTATGATACGTTTGGATTAAAACCTGTCCTCGGCCATTTTTTCGGCTAAAAAAATTTCTTCAGTGCTCAAATCCCCTTCAACAAATACAGCATTGAATAATAGGGCAAAGCCTTTAATTATTGCGTCTTCAACAGTCTCATACTTCATAAATTTTCCTGCTGCGGATTCTACCGA
>PUNP01001018.1 GCA_003551785.1 Candidatus Brocadiaceae bacterium
GTGGATCATCTGCTGCGTTGCCGATCGGCGCCGACCTGACAAGGTCTGGCTTCTCACTGCAACTTGCATCTGAACCACCGGCGCTCCGGCTGAATCCATAAAAACAAGTGGAATGAACCACTAGTAGGTAAGTCATCAGTGCACCACGTCTCATTTTTTATGTATGAACGCTGAAACCGCCGTTTGCCTTTGCCGGGAACGCTGGTGTCCCCGCCCGTATGCTATCAGTGCGGACAAGACGGCCTCGTTCGCGGGGGGAGAGTCGTTTACTGAGGACTCACCTGTGTTGTTTCCCTACTAAGCCCTATACAGGCGGAGTGTACTTACTCATACCCCGAAGAACGAATAATGTTCATTTTACCGCTACAATATAGAGCACCGGAGGGGAACACCATATTGTTAATCATAAATTGAGGAGAAAAGGCATGACGAAAAATAATGAGAACTTTGCTGGGAATACGGGAGAGTTGGAGAATCTGATAACTACCGGAGCCTTGGGCGACCTTTTGGTCAACGCTCCCGAGGTCACTGTTGCATCATCCGTTGAAGACCTGGCAGACCTGGCTTGTGGCAGTGCGCAAAACCAAGCCTGGGAAGTCGGTTACGAGCTGCCCGATGGCACATACGTTCACGAGGTGGATGTTGTCCGGGTCAAAAATGGTATAGCTGCTAACTATACTGAACCTTATATGCGGCGTCGCGACCCTGAATGTATGGTTATCGCTGATGAGGGACCCTCGGATAAAGTAACGTTTAAAGACCGTTTTGGTAAACCTTTCGATCCGTTGCGGGAAGAAACTTTCTCCTGGCTGTCTAACCAAAAACTGGCTGTTTTCGGTTTTGAGATGGGTTATTCCGCTCTTGGCGGGGACGCGCTCGCTGTGTGCCCCGCTAATGCTGCCTTCTTTGCGCTGGGGTTAGGATTGTTGCAGGGGGTGACTGACATCAAAAAAATTGACAGGAAGTTCAATCCTGCTACAGTCATCTATGTAGCACCGCCTTTTCGCCACACTCATTTCGACGGCAAACAGGTGGTTGTACATAATCGAGTCGAACAACATGAAATATTCTCATATAACCTCTATCCCGGCCCCAGCGCTAAAAAAGGAGTTTATGGGGCTCTAATCAAAATGGGAGTTCAGAATGAATGGGTAACTGCACATTGTTCTACGGTTCAGGTTATTACCCCTTACGATAACGTCGTCAACTTTATGCACGAAGGGGCCAGCGGCGGAGGGAAAAGTGAAATGCTCCAGCAGCCCCACCGCCTCCCTGACGGCCGGCTCCGTATCGGACGAAACGTTGTGAATGGCGATGAGCGGTACGTGGAAATCCAGAGGACTTGCGATCTGCATCCGGTCTGTGACGACATGGGGATGTGTCACCCCTCGCTTCAGCAAAATGATGGGCAGCTGCAGCTTGCTGATGCAGAAAGTGGCTGGTTTATACGGGTAAATCACATTGAAAGCTACGGCACCGACCCTGACCTTGAGGGCCTAACTATCGATCCGCCACGTCCGCTGCTCTTCATGAATCTTGATGTAGTTGCGGGGGGCACGGCACTGATATGGGATCATCAGGAGGACGCCCCGGGGACGCCTTGTCCGAATCCGCGGGTAATCCTTCCGCGTGACATCGTCCCCGGTGTAGTTAAAGGGGAGGTTGCTGTAGATATCCGGTCTTTCGGTGTGCGCACGCCACCATGCACCAGTGAAAAACCGACCTATGGAATACTCGGGATTTTTCACGTCCTGCCGCCGGCCCTGGCCTGGCTGTGGCGGCTCGTTGCACCGCGGGGGCATGATAACCCCAGTATTACAGAAGTGGAAGCTATGAGCAGTGAGGGAGTGGGAAGTTATTGGCCATTTACTACCGGTCGAAAAGTTGACCAGGCCAACCTGCTCTTGCAGCAGTTCCTGGACTATCGTAAAACCCGATATATCCTGACCCCTAACCAGCATGTAGGTGCATGGAAGACAGGATTTATGCCCCAGTGGCTTGCCAGAGACTATCTCGCCAGACGCGGCGCGGCACCGTTTCTGCCCGGACAGCTCGTTCAGTCACGCTGCACTTTGCTGGGATACACACTGCGGGGAATACGTATCGAAGGAACGGATATACCAGAATGGCTTTTCCAGACGGATATGCAGCCGGAGGTTGGCACCGAAGCCTATGATAAGGGAGCAGATATTCTGAAAGATTTCTTTCATAAACAGATCAAATCTTTCCTGCAACCCGAATTGCATGATTTGGGACGAAATATAATCGAGTGCTGTTTGGATGGTGGTGAAATGGAAGACTATGAAAGTCTTATCACGACAACTCACGTTTAGTTCGGGACCCGTTTCTCGATGTTTCGGCCCGTTATTCGGCCTTTCAGCAGTATAAGTATTGTGCCATATCGGATTCTGAGCCATGTAAGGGGCCCGCCATTTTGACAAAACTGCGCATTTCCAATATAATGCACCGTTAGATCACTCTGATTCTAAATATTTGTTTCCAGAGGGAAAAGTGAGTAGAGAAAAAAAACATACCGCTCCTGAATCTGAAATAGACAGCGACAGAACTTTATTAATTCGCACTGTGATATTCGGGGTGGTTGTTGCAGTGCTGGCGGGCACTTCACTGTTTTTTGTTTTCGGTATCGTTACTCATCAGGGTGATCTTTCAGAAGTGGAACTTTCAGCGGGCGGAAGTTATACAGTAAAGCTTTTTACCGAGAATAAAGATAAAGAGGCTTTACTGATTCAATACCGTGATCGGTTTCAGGAAGGGTTTGGTGAAGAAGTTTTCGTGATTCCGGTCGGGGAGAATAAAATAGCACTATGTATTGGTAGGTTTGAATCGCGTAATTCCGAGAAGGCACTTGCTGTATTGGAAAAGGTTAAAGATACCGAACTGGGTAGGCGGGCCGAGATAAGTTTTGTTTCGCAGTCTGCTGATTGAATTTTTAATTATAAAGGTTAGAGGTGTTAGTTATGTCTATGCATAAAAGCTTGAGGTCGAAGAGTGGACTCATGCGTTCACGAAATGTTTTGTCCCGAGAAGAGCGTCTTGAGAAATTACAGGAAGATGAAGAATGGACCGAAGAGGAGTCGGTTTTCGGGCTCCCGAAAGTTAAAGTTGAAACAGTTAGCTTGCGGCGCAAAGCTAAAGATGAAGAAGAAGAAGAGGAAGGCGAAGAAGTTTCCGGTGAAGGGGTTGAAGGTTAAATTGGAAAACTTTCACTTAATTGTCGTCGGTCTGTTATTTTTTAGCCGGTTGTGACGGGAGTTGAATAAAACCGTGTATTTTGATGGGAGTCGTTTTTCATATTGGATATTAATGCGCTAATCGCCGAAAGAATGGGGTTGATCGACCCTTCCGGAATTCGGAAGGTTTTTGATTTAGCCGCCGAAATATCTAATCCTATCAATTTGAGCATCGGACAACCCGATTTCGATGTGCCGGAACCTATAAAGGCGCGCGCAATGCACGCCATAGAGTCCGGTGCGAATCGTTATACCGTGACACAGGGTATCGGAGAACTTCGGGAGCTGGTTCTTAATTACGAGAAAAAAGCTTCGGGAATAGTTCATGATGATGTGCTGATAACAAGCGGCGTTTCAGGGGGGCTTCTATTATCTTTACTCGCTTTACTTAATCCAGGAGATAAAATTGCTATCCCTGACCCGTATTTTGTAATGTATAAGCACCTGTCACGGCTGGCGGGGGGGGAAACGTTATACGTTGATACTTACCCCGATTTCCAGCTTACAGTTGATAAGTTAGAAGCTGCCGGTGCGGGAGAAGCGAAACTATTATTGCTCAACAGCCCCAATAACCCTACCGGCCAGGTGATCCCCCGGGCGGAGTTGAAGCGCATTGCCGAATGGGCAAAAGAGAAAGGTGTTTTCATCATTTCAGACGAGATTTATAGTTTTTTTTCTTATGATGGTAAATGCTGCAGCGTAGCAGAATTCACTGATCAGATGCTTTTGTTGAGCGGGTTTAGTAAAAGCCATGCTATGACAGGCTGGCGGCTGGGTTATGCGATAGGCCCGGCGGAAATAATTAACGAGATGACCAAACTGCAGCAGTTCAGTTTTGTTTGTGCGCCGTCTATTGCCCAGCATGCAGCTTTGGGCGTTTTTTCAATGGATATGAGTTCGTATTTGAAAGCTTATGAGGCGAAACGTGATATTCTCACGCATGGATTGGAAGGATATTTTGAGTTCTGCCGACCGCAGGGAGCTTTTTACGCTTTTGTTAAAGCACCTGACGGGGACGGGGATGCTTTCGTTGAGAAGGCTATCAAACACAAATGCTTAATTATACCGGGGAGCGTTTTTAGTGAAAAGAATTCCCACTTCCGCATTGCGTTTACCGCTGATGATGAAGGAATTGAGAAGGGGGTGGATTTGCTGTGTTCGTTAGCTTAACTTGACAAATATTGTCAGTTTATATATACTGTTTTGCTCTTGACTTAATTATTTGGTTTCGTATCGATAAGTTAGGGTAAGCTTTCAGCGAACTCCGTAGATATCCGCCTTGCCTGGTGGAAACGCGTCTACGGTATGAAATCGGTGCGCAGCTATTAATCATTATTCCACCGGCACAGGGCACGGTGGTGACGAGACAACGAAGTTCTCTGAATATTAACTGTTAGAAATTCGAATTTGAAGAAGGTTTTATGTTAAAGTGGTGAATTATGAAAACTTATATGGCAAAAAAAGAAGATTTTGGGCCTGATAATCGCCTTTGGTATCATGTTGATGCCGAAGGTAAAGTGCTTGGACATTTAGCAACTGAGATTGCCCGATTACTGATGGGGAAAGACAGACCCGATTATACTCCTCACGTAGATACCGGAGCTTATGTCGTGGTGACTAACGCAGGTAAAATAACGATGAGCGGGAACAAGATGACCGAGAAGGAATACGCAAGTTATTCCGGCTATACAGGGGGGCTGAAGGTGAAAAAAACTCCTGATATGCTGGA
>PUNP01000753.1 GCA_003551785.1 Candidatus Brocadiaceae bacterium
CACGTATTCGAGGTTCTTTTCATCTTTGGTGTTATATACATAGGCAATCAAATTTCCGTCAGGCAGTATTTCCATCGTGCCGTAACCGCGCCCCATGATGTCAAACGGCAGGATGCTGCGCCGCGAGAAAGTTTTTCCGCTGTCGGTGCTCACGTACAGGGAATAATGATGATCGGGGGAGCAGCCATACCAGTTTTCACGGCTGTCGTTGAACAGCTCAAGAACATAGATGGTGCCTTGATGAATAATCGCGTCCCAAATCCGACCTTGTTCATCGCCTATTTGCCGTGCATCGCTCCATGTCCGCCCGCCGTCACTGCTTTGGAGGCAGGTGGGCACACCGATCGGTTTCCATCGCCAATTAAACTCTTCAGAATTTTCATGTTCGAAGTTAAAAAGCAGGATATTTCCTTCATCCGTCTTGATCGCCTTTTCGCACATTACAGCCCTGTCTTTGCCGGATTCATAAACTTTTTTTGAGTAGGGCAGAACGGCCGGTTCGCTCCAGGATTGGCCACCGTCCACGGATCGCTTGTACTCCATCCACCCGTCACCCGTGTGGCCGTTGCTCCTGTTGGAGCAGTTGGGATAAAACGCCAGTATCCTGCCGGGCTCGTATTCCACCAGGGCATGGCCGAGATGGCCGCTGCGGCCGTTTGCCGAATGATCGACGAACAGTATTCCTTCATTAGGCGGGTTTGGCGGCACAACATCAAATTCAAGCTTGCTTTCATTTTTTGAATCCATTTTTTTCTCCTTAAGTTAATATTTCACCATTTTTACGTAAAATTATATGCTGAAAGTTAATACCCGTTGGCTATCACAGCCGGGACGCTGGAAATTTTCTCCAGGGTGTTGTCGTGTAATGGTTTGCCTTTCGCCTCGAAATTGAAGAAACCGCCGTAGCCGATTTCGTGCAGTTTTCATTAAATTTTCTTCACTCAGATAACCGTTGTCTGCGGATGCCGTTTCTATATTTTCTTCTATACCAACACTTTGCAGATTCGATTCCGCCTGCTTGACCGTTCACCGTTGCAGTATGCATAAACAAGAAGCGCTACCATCATTTCCGGATGGGAAGCTGTGCCTGCCCACACCGTCGCTACGATAGCTTTCATAAAACGACCCTAAATCTATCTGACTGACCGCGTCGATCACAAACCATGCCAAATGATCCTTAGCCAGCCAATCGCTTACCGAGGGCGGCATCAGGTACCTCTGGTCCCGGTCAATATTCAGGATAAATGCTGCTCATTTCCCAGGAATTCAATGAATTTAATTTTGCTGGAGAGCCCTGAGAGCTATTGCACCACCACCTGGGCATAGCTGACGGTTCCTTTTTTTGCCTTACTGTTGCTGACATCCCAACCGCCAAAGCGATAGCCCAGCATATCAAGCGTCCATGAGGGAGCGCATCCTGTACGGGGCGTTGCTGTGAAAAACTGCGTCAGAGGGGAGGCGAGAGGAATAGTTTGTGATGCTGAAAGAGTGCCATCCGGAAATATTTGGAAAATGCGGTTTTCAGAACAGGGGGAACCGTCATCATATTGACCACTGACATAATAGACCACAAAAAGCCGGTCATCCGGAGTAACGTGGAAACGGGGAATATTTTGAGGAGCTTGCTTTATTTTTATACCTTTATGAAAAAACTCCGTTTCCTGCATAACGACATCAGTCGGAAAGATACGGTCTTTGCCATCTTCATCCGACTGAAGCAGTGTTTGTCTGCTCAATATTTTTCCCTCTTTCACTGTCGCGTATTCAATACGAAATATCCGCCGAATATCCGGATAACGCTGATCCCTGAGACTGCGCAGCATCGGTGCGCGGTACCACAACAGATGAACAGTGCCATCATCACTTAAATACATATCGCCGGCCGAAAGCCAGCCACCATCGTCAAACGTGTTGTCAATTTCGATCCAGTCATGGAAAGGCCTGTCCCCCACAGCATCCGTCCAGCTATAAAGCAGGCGACGGGAACGGTTGCCAAGCTGACGCCCCTTGATCCCAGGCTGGCCGGGACTGTAAAGGTCACTGCCCAATTTCAGGTCGTCTATTTCCCGGACCCGGTCCCAGTTATCATACGAACTGGTTCCGCAGTAATGCACGGCCCGGTCGCGCAAAGCGACGACGGGATAGCATACCCTGGCCCGTTCGGCCCCGAACGGGGCGAGATCACTTTCTTTATAGGCGGGCCATTGCAGTCGGCCGGTGCGCCATCGTTTGTCAGCCCCGAGCAAAGCCCATTCAGAATGGGTATAGCCCACATTCTGGAAAAGCATCGCTTCACCGTTGGCTCCGTCAACCGTCAAAGTGCGATAGCTGTGCTGGTTGAAGACTGGTTCTCCCTGCCAGGGCGGCCGAAGCCTGCGGAAGGAAGATTGCGGGGCGGCAGCGTCGAATATAAGCAGTTCGGGGCATGCAGGGCCACTGCCGGATTCCTCCGGCCCCAACAGGGTTGGGTTGGAAGAAAGAATAAGGCGGTTTCCGGGCAAGACGCCAATCGGGCAGGGCTCGCGCTGACGACCGGTTTCATCGGCCTGCATCCGCCGCCAGCTTGAATCAGTACGCTGCATCAAGGCCCAGCGGCAGTCGTTCAACGGCTCGAATTGCGGCAGCCGTTCCAAGGCACTCACAAAAACCTTCTCTCCCTGCCGGGCAACGCATGTGCTGCCTTTGCACCACAAAGGGCTTGCGCCGTTATCAGAATACGTATCAGAATAAACAATATCTTCGGCTTTGACAACTGCTTTGATTTTTTTTTTGGTCATTGGATAGTAGATTTTGAAAATTTATTATTTTCGCACATCGGCGGGATCAATCATCTGCAGATTCTTGGCCGCCAATGCCTGGTAAACATCCGGAAGATCGAACTGTTTCAGCACACCGGGCAGCATTGATGAAATAGCATACTGCTGCATCTGAGTCTCAGCCATACCGGAATAAGATACCGGAGCATTGATCAAAGTGACCCGCCTGACACGATCATCAAGCAAAGCAGCCAGTGCACCGATGATGGCGCCGCCTCCTCGTGCTGCCAGATGCACCTCATCATAATGAAATATCTCCATCCAGTCAAGTGTGCAAAGAACATCATACACCCGCCACTGAACCATGCTCTCACCGAGCATGGAAGCGCAGCTTGAATAATGGTAATCGCTTCCATAGTAATAGAAAAAGCTGTCCGGTCGACACGTGTCCGGTCGCGATTCCCCGATACCCCGGTAGTCACAGGCAAAAAACGCATCATTCTGCTTTTCGAGCTCCCGAACACGGGGGTCTTCGCGCAGTTCGCTATCCGAAGAGACGTGCGGAAGATACAATAGTGCCGGCCCATGTCCCGGCTGCGGACGAGCGGCACGTCTTTCGTCTTCAAGTTTAGTAACAACCACCTGTGCGCCATGCCTGATGTCGGTTTCAAGCACAAAATGATTGGCATGCGGGCGTGCGTAGCCACGCTTGCTCCATGGGCGCAGGATGCGGTAATCAACGACCCCCTGACGTTCCGGTAAATCAAGCAGTTTCCTGATACGCCGTAGAAGCTCTGCGCCGCCCGTTTTCCCGCGATTTTCTCTTAACTGGCGTGAGCGCCCGGCCGTTATCTCCGGCAGGCACTGGACATCCGACAGGTCACACACCTGTCCGCTCGGGCTGCAGAGAAGGCGCTCATGGTCTTCAATGGTTAGTTCCGTTTCGGGACTTTCCGCCTCTACACCCGCATGTAAATTGAAAAAAGCATACATCGCCTCACGGGCGCCCTGCCAATACCCATGTTTTTCGTTGCCGACATAATATTGGACATTCTCTTCGTGACCAAGCAGCCGATAAACATGGCGGATAAGATCATATGCCTGAAGTGAACCGCGCTGGTCGAAGAAGTCCTGCTCTTCAGTAAGCAAAATCACCGGTTGAGGCGCCCGGGCAATGAGAAGATCGACCTGTTCCAATCCCGCGGCCAGCACGCCCGGTGGACACTGTTCGGCGTCGATGGGTTCTTCATTCATGGCGTTATGATACCAGCTTGTCACCCAGCAGCAAGGGGCAGACATGGTAACGCGCGGATCGCAGGCAACGGCGTAAGCGGTCATGGTTCCACCGCCGGAAACGCCGGTAACGCCCACGCGCGAAGGATCAACATCAGGCTGTTCAAGCAGCACGTCCAAGGCGCGAATGCCGTCCCATATAAACCAATTCCCCACCCAATCATCAAGCAAAACCATCTGACGGTCAATCAGACAGTGCTCGCGTGTAGTTGAGTACGACGGGCGCGAACCGAAAAGCGATTCACCTTTACCGTCGGGGTACTGCATACGCTCCCCCTGCCCTAAAGGATCGAAAACAAGCACGAGATACCCCATCCGTGCAAGCGCCTGAGGGTATCGCTGATACGTATCCTTTGCTTTGGCCTCCCATGAATGGCCGCACGGAGACAAAACAGCGGGGCGGGCTCCGGATTGCCCGGATGGCACGTAAAGGAGTGCGGAGACGGTGACGTTGGGCCTGCTGTCAAAAAGCAGTTTTTGAACTTTATATTTCTCCCTGCATAATTCGCCCGTTACCCTGATGTTCAGGGGCGTTCTTTCAGGAAATGGGCCGAAAACGTTCCCGACTTTTTCACGGACTTCATCACAATACGCCTGAGCTTCTTCGTATGTTTTCAAACCCATCACGCGTTCGTTATGACGACGGTATTTTTCCCGAAGTCTTCTGGTCATATACTCCTGCATCATTCGGGGAAAACGGTTTAAAGTCTTTAAATTTTTCATTGATATCCTCTCTACTATTAATTAACGGATTTAACCCTATGATCTGCCCTTTATGTTCCATCTCGCCGTACGCAAAGCCTGCATACCCTGCATATTTCATAAACCAACGGCATTTTTTAATATAACAGATTGAACTACAATGTTTTAAATGTCATTTTTGAGGCATTCAAAATTTACAGTGTGTACAAACGGTTTCTCAAACGGCGG
>PUNP01000309.1 GCA_003551785.1 Candidatus Brocadiaceae bacterium
AAGAGATGTTGATTGAGTTCAGAGCTAAAAGATTGATGAAAATCGGGTTCAAGAGCCTGTGGCGGCATAAAATGCGCAGCGGCCTTACCGTACTCGGTATTACCTTCGGCGTCTGCTCCGTTATTGCTATGTTAGCTATAGGACAAGGTGCAGGGCATGAAGCTCAACAGCAAATAGCAGCATTGGGCAGTCATAACATTATCATTCAAAGTGTAGAACCGCCTCGAGACCAGGACGATGACAACGGATACGTTATTGAATATGGACTCCGTTTTATTGATGCTGAACGGATCAGATCCAACGTACCTAATGTAACCGTTTTGGCCGATGCGAGAAAAATGCGTGATACCGCTCAATTCGGCCGCCATCTGCTGGAAACCAACATGGTCGGCACATCACCCTGGTACCCCAATGTCGCCAACCTGCGGGTTCGGGAAGGACGTTTTTTCGATTCCCGTGATATGCACAGACGCGCCAATGTGTGTGTGCTGGGACGTAAAGCTGAAGAACTGCTCTTCCCGTTCGGCGGTGCCGTTGGCAACACTATCAAAGTCAGTGATCTCCGATTCAGGGTCATTGGAGTTTTAAGCGGAGCAGGACGCGGTGATGCTGATGAGTTGGAACTGAGAGGCGATCCCGACTCCGATATCTATCTACCGATGACTACAATGTCGAACCAATTCGGTGATATTTCCTCGACCGGATCGGGAATGAGCGGTGAGAGAGTCGAACTGCATGAAATTATTGTCAGAGTTGATCAGCTTGAGGCTATCCCCTATGTAGAACAGATGATTGAGCAGATACTGACGCGTGGCCGCAGCCGACGCGACTATCAGCTCATCGTGCCATACCAGCTTCTTGAGCAGGCAAGACAGACAACCAGAATTTTCAGTATCGTTTTAGGCTCGATCGCCGCTATAAGCCTGGTCGTTGGCGGGATTGGTATCATGAATATCACGCTGGCCACCGTTATGGAACGCACAAGAGAGATCGGCATCCGGCGAGCCGTCGGCGCTAAAAAACGCCATATCATCGAACAATTCCTCACCGAAACCGTGCTGCTGTCGGTTTGTGGCGGGATATTAGGTATCATACTGGGGCTTACCGCCCCCTTTTTCGTCACGTATTTTGCCGGCATGGAAACTATAGTCACCCTCTGGTCACTGATATTGGCTTTCGGTATCAGCGCTTTGGTAGGTTTACTCTCCGGCATTTACCCCGCCTATCGAGCGGCCAATATGGACCCGATCGAAGCATTAAGACACGAATGATTTCCGTCTGCTCACTTTCATGCTAACAATACCGCAATCAGACCCGTAAGAACTATGCCATCAAATGTGCCGGCACCCCCAATACTCGCCATGCCGGTCGGTGATTGAGATATTTCATTAAGGTGCAGTATATCCGCACCGATTAAAGGTCCTAAAACACCGGCAGCAAAGGCTAACTGCGGCGCATGGGAAGGCATAAGAACCAATGCGCTCAAAGCAGCTATGGCCCCCGGTATTATGGGCATCATAGCAATACCAACCCCTTCCACGGGCTTCGACGTGCGGTAACATACGTAAATGTTGAGCGATATTGCTATAGCGGTCATAATAATTGCCCCAAACCCTAAACCTATCATGCGCATCACCTGGTATAAGGCTAAAGCCACCGGTATTACACAACCGCCCACATTCACAGCAATAAGGGTATAATCACAACGGCGCACTAACTGAGGAAATAGGCGCCTTATGCCATACATCGGGCTGTAACACACTTCGACAGGATTGTTATGCTCAATCTTCTTCACCGGAATATTGATCACGCTGCCGATAACTATCCCTAAAAGTATCAGAGGTGCAGTGTTCGGGGACAGACCTAAGCGTGAAATCGCCGTTATCGCTATATTGGCTAAAAATAACGGGAAAAAAATAAAAAAAAGCATCACGAAAAAAAGAGCAAAACAACCGGCAGGCATCCACTATACCTCCATTGATTAAACCTGATATCAGCACTGACATTCTACGCACGCATTTTCATAGGCTGTGCTCTGAAAATGGCTGGTGGTCCATTCCACTTGATTTTGTGGATTCAGCCGGAGCGCCGGTGGTTCAGATGCAAGGCGCAGTGAGAAGCCAGACCTTGACAGGTCGGCGCCGATCGGCAACGCAGCAGATGAGCCACCGCCGCACGGCCCTACGGGAGGCATCCTGACTGGCCATTTCTTCGTTGCGGCTCCGGCAGGGACCCTTGGGGGTCGACTTTGTCGCCGCGCCTTGAAATGACCTCGTCAGAATGCCTCTGAACCACAAAATCAAGTGGAATGGACCACCAGGTTCTTCACGGTTAAGACTGGTCATTCTTGAAGCTTCTCATGGCATAACGAATTCGTGCTCGGGATGCTTAACGGTCAAAACGGGGCATGGCGCTTTTCTCACCACCTTCTCCGCCACACTTCCGATAAGCAAGTGTTTCAGCCCGCCACGACCGTGAGTTCCCAATACAATGAGGTCGAATTCCCCCTCCTTCGCTTTCTTAACAATCTCCAAAAAAGCGGTGCCGACTATAACGCTGCCGTCAATGTTATAGTTTTCGCCCCCGTATTTCTCAAACAGTTTATCAAGCGTTTCGTTGCATTCTTTCTGAATATCCTCCATCGGAAAATACATCTCCGGAACGCCGTATGTTGAATACGACGGCAGATAAGGAACTTCGATCACATGCAAAAGATGCAACTCACTACCGTAAGCCTCGGAAAATGCACGGGCATAGCGCAAAGCATGGTCGGAAGAATCACTGAAATCGACAGGACATAATATTTTTTCTATTTCGATTTGCATCGAACACCTCCAATAAATTTTTGTTTTCAATTAACTTAACTTTTCTTCAACAAGTGTGCGACGGTAATATAATGGTTTGAGTTTATAACAGTCAGTTCTCACCCCGCTGTCAGAATACCGCTTTGCCAACAACGCCACGTTTGCAGCTCTTCCCTCTTCACAACCCTGTTCCATATCCCCTTGAGGGACTGATATTTGAAATTTAGGAGATCCAAATATTTCCGGGTATTTCCGGACACCGGAGCCGAAAACAAGCGCGCCTTCGGGAATATAACGAGCCATCTCCTTCGGTGTTTTGACCATCACTTCCCCGCACGGCGCCCAGCGCTGCGGCCCTTTACGGAATAAACGCCCGTAAACCGCGTTGCGCCTCGCATCCCTCAAAGGACATACCATCTCAATTTGTGAACCGGAATTGCTGATATTTTGCGCCAAAACTTCCAAAGAGCACACCCCAACAGTCTTCCATCCCAAAGCATAACTGAGTGTTTTTGCACACGTCACGCCTATCCGCAAACTGGTAAAAGCCCCGGGGCCAACACTTACACCAATCAGGTTTATATCATTTTTAACCGCTTCCGCTTCCGTTAATAGCGCAGCAATATTCGACATGATCTCTACCGAATGCGAGGACTCAGAATTAAATTTTCGAACACCGACTATCGTATCATCGGAAGTTAATGCCACCTCGCCTTGACGTGAACTCGTTTCTATACCTATAGTATAATACATAATTCCCGATTATTAAACCCCAACCCATAAGAAAGCCGGCTCACTTTAATCTTCGCGGATGAACAGACAATGCCGCAGTGTCAAAAACGTCAAAATGCAAGCGATCACGCCTAATGAGAACGATTTTCAATTTTTCCTATCGTAGATTATCCGCAAAGTTAAAAAAGTCAGACAACCCGGTAAAACGTTATTGTAGCATATAACACAACTGAGAGGCAAAGTAATATATTGCGATGATGCTCGTCTGAGTTGAAAGATTTTGCCAAAGTGATTACAATCCTTTATATCCCGAACATTTCATAAAACAAAAACAGAAAATGTCAAAAATAAAATATCAAGTAACAATACAACCTGAAGGACAAACTGTATCGGTATTGGAAGGTACGGCTTTAATTGAAGCAGCCGGCCAG
Source organism: Candidatus Brocadiaceae bacterium (assembly GCA_003551785.1). The sequence continues at coordinate 3,968 of PUNP01000309.1, forward strand.
GTGGGAATTACATTGAATACACCTTGTGGCGGCCAGGGGACCTGCGGCAAATGTAAAGTCATTGTCCAGAATGACGCTCCCCCCCCGAGCGCTGCCGCTGTAAAACTCCTGCAACCCGAAGAAATCGACGCCGGTATGCGCCTGGCCTGTCAACTGCATGTCAACCGCAACATGGCTGTCACAATACCGAATGAAACGCGGTTTTTTGAGCAGATAATTTTGACCGAAGGCCGCAATCTTACCCCCCATCATCATGCACCCAACGTCATTAAGCGCTTTCTGAATCTTGAAAAACCGACGACAGAAGACCTGCGCTGCGATACCGACCGGATTCTCGAATCACTCTCCAACACGGGAATGAAAGTGTGGATGGATGTGCCTTTAATGCAAAAACTTCCACGTTTGTTAAGAGATTCCGATTTTTCGATTACAGCTATCTTAGACGGCAGCGAAATCGTAGCAATCGAGCCTGGAGATACTTCAAAAAAGCTTTTAGGGGTCGCTCTTGACATCGGGACAACCACCATAGCAGGTGTTCTGGTCGATCTGACTACTGGAGCCGCTAAGGCAGTAGCGAGCCGGACAAACCCGCAAATCCAATACGGCGACGACGTCGTCGGACGCATCAAATTCGCCGGTGATAATGAAGGTGGATTAAAACAATTACAACGTTCGGTTATCGGCAGCATAAATGAAATTATTGACGAACTCACCGATTCAATGGATATGGGAACCGAGGATATTTATGAACTTGCAGCCGTCGGCAATACCACTATGAGTCACATACTGATTGGAATTAACCCATCCAGCATCGCCGAAGCACCGTATGTCTCCGTCTTTCGCAATGCTGTGAATGTCAAAGCGGTTTCTGCAGGGATTAATTCCAACCAAAATGCAAATTTGCACTTACTCCCCAATATAGCGGGTTTCGTTGGCAGCGATACCGTTGCGTTAGCGATGGCTTCAAGGATAGAGCAGGCCCGGGAGTCCGTTCTCG
>PUNP01000568.1 GCA_003551785.1 Candidatus Brocadiaceae bacterium
CTGGGTTGAGTTTGAGATTTTTGAGCCCGGGAGTGAAAAAGATGTTTCAGATGGTTCGGTCTCGCGCGCAAAAGCAACATGTTTATGCTGTGGAACAGTACTGCCGCCTAAGCGGGTGCGTGAACAGCTCAGTGATCAAAATGGTGGTGCCGATGTGGTTTTTAACCGCATTGACGCAGAGAAAAAGACCGATTGTAAAATATTAGAGGGTTATAGCGGGGATACCAGAAAGGCGGCGGAGAACGAAAATTCCTATGAATTTACTTGCCCAGAAGAAAAGAGGGCAAAAATCGTTCGCAACGGCGGTGCCAGACTTTTGGCGGTAGCTTCTCTGAAAGAAAACGAACGGCATTATCGTTTGCCTACTGAACGGGACTATTATGCGGTATATAAAGCGGAGCAAAAACTGGATTCAATTGTAGAGCAATGGGAACTTAACGGAAAACATGGGCTTTCCCCTGTGCCGGACGAATTGTTGCCACTTATGAGCGGAACGTTTAATGTTCCGTTGTATGGAATAAATCGATGGGGCGACCTGTTTACAAAAAGACAGAAATTGACGATTTTACATATCAAAGAGGTATTAAATCAAAACATAAAAGCACATCTCATCCCTTTTTTTGCTTTGTCGTTAGGTAAATTAATTCGACATTTTAACACAGTCAGTAAATGGCACAGAGGGAGTGAAACTGTAGCTGGAGCCTTTGGCATGCAGGCTATTCCTATGGGTTGGGATTTCCCTGAATTATACCCTGTGGCACCATATGCGGGTGGACTTGCAAATGCAATAGAAAACGTTTGTGACCCTATTCCCAATATTAGGCAAGCTATAGAAAGAATTGGGCAAGTTGAACAGGCTAATGCTATGGAGCATATACTGCCGGATGAAACTACATCTGTATGGTTCACTGATCCGCCGTATTACTATGCAATACCATATGCTGATCTTTCTGATTTTTTCTTTGTCTGGTTAAAACGAATGCTTCCTACATATTTTCACGTATCAGATAACCTTCATAATGGAAGAGAACTAACGCCTAAACGTGATGAACTTTGTGAAATGGCACGTTGGGACCCAAAGAGGTATGATTATAAAGATAGTAAATTTTTCGAAAAAGGCATAAGTCAAGCATTTGCTGAGGGAACTCGCGTGTTAAGTAAAGATGGTATTGGTTGTGTAGTTTTCGCACACAAAACAACTGAAGGGTGGGAAGCGTTGTTAGCCGGTATGGTTTGGGCAGGATGGACAATCACGGCGTCCTGGCCTATAGCCACAGAACGCGGGGCCCGATTGAGAGCTCGTGATTCTGCCGCTCTTGCCACCAGCGTCCACCTCGTGTGCCGTCCTCGCCCCGAAGATGCTCCGACAGGTGATTGGCAGGATGTTTACAGAGAACTGCCGGTGCGGGTCAGTGAGTGGATTGACAGGCTGCAGAACGAAGGGATACGCGGCGCCGACCTTGTCTTTGCCTGCATCGGACCGGCGCTGGAGATATACAGCCGTTACTCAAAGGTCATGGACGTTCAGGACAGGGAAATTCCGCTCGGTGGCGATCCCGAGGCAACGGAACCACATCAACGCGGTTACCTGGCCTATGTTTGGGAAGCCGTCGGCAGGGCCGCTCTTCAGCAGATACTCGGAGAGGCCGAAGCGACGGCTCGGAATGGGTTCAGCGGTGCATTGGAAGAAGACGCACGCCTTACGGCGCTTTTTCTATGGACGCTCCAGAGCACGGAAGCATCCGACAACGATGAATCTGAGGATAAGGAGGAAGAAAAGATCGCAAAAGCCGCCCTCAAGGGTTTGTCGCTGCCATTTGATGTAGTGAGACGTTTCGCCCAGCCGCTCGGCATCCATCTTGATGACTGGGATGAGCGTATTATCACAACCGAAAAAGGTATAGTCCGGCTGATTCCACCTCACAAAAGGGCCGAGCAGTTGTTCGGTTCGGGCGGTGCGGACGCCGCAGCCGAAGAATTGGAAGCGCATAAGGAGGGTGGCGTGCAGCTTTCACTCTTCCCGGCGGAAAAGGATAACGCACCGGAAGTGAAGGGACGGCGCCGTAAAAAGCGTCGGGGAAACGTTTCAGACGATGATTTGAGTACCGGTGCTGATGCTACAACGCTCGACAAGGTCCATGCGGCGATGCTGCTCCAGGCCGGGGGCCGCTCGAACGCATTAAGGGCACTGCTGCGGTCTGAACAGGAACGTGGTCCGGCCTTTATGCGCCTGGCCAATGCTCTTTCAGGTCTGTATCCGCGTGCCAGCGAACAGAAACGGCTTCTGGACGCCATGCTGCTGGCCGCTCCGAGGTGATTGTTTTTACCGCAGAGACGCAGAGAACGCAGAGAACGGAGAAAAGGAAAAGAAACGGATGAGAATAAACGATATAACACAACAGATTATCGGATCTGCCATAGAGGTCCACAAAACGATTGGTCCGGGATTACTTGAATCGGCCTATGAGGAATGCCTTGGACGTGAAATGAAACTGCAAGGCTTGAATTTTGAGCGACAGGTGCCGTTGCCGGTGAATTATAAAGGCGTTAAGCTTGACTGTGGATATCGAATGGATTTTCTCATCGAGAAAAAATTGGTGTTGGAATTGAAAACGGTCGAGGTTATTCGGCCCGTGCATGAAGCGCAATTGTTAACTTACCTGAAGCTCGGTGGCTGGACTGTCGGCCTGATTGTAAACTTTAATGTTCCGGTGCTGAAAAAAGGCATCAAACGAATCGTTCTCAATTTTAATAAGGCCTGATTTTCGCGTAACTTTCTTTTTTTTTGTTGCCGTTCTCTGCGTCCTCGGCGTCTCTGCGGTTTGATTCATCGTGGAGAACGGGAAAATATCAATGTTTTTTTCAGAGATTGACCAATGTTGACTAAAATGACTATACGCAATTTTAAACGGTTCGAAGAGGTGGATATCGATCTGGGCAGCCCGGTCATATTTATCGGGCCGAATGATTCGGGAAAAACTACGGCCCTTCAGGCGCTCGTGCTTTGGGAAATCGGTCTGAAGCGCTGGAAAGAAAAACGCGGAAATAAAGGGCGCCCGGAGAAGAGACCGGGCGTTTCCATCAACAGAAAGGATATTATTGCCAGTCCTGTTCCCAACGCACGTCTGATCTGGCGTGATCTGAATGTGCGCAGCGTGGAAAGAACGGAGACGGGACAACAGACCAAAAACATCCGCATTGATATCATTGTCGAGGGTGTGACCGGTGGAAAAAACTGGAAATGTGGTCTGGAATTCGATTATGCCAACGAAGAGTCTATTTATTGCCGTCCTCTTAGGCTGTCCGAAGATAAAAACCCTGAAAGGATGCTGATTCCTGCGGAAGCCTATGATGTCAATGTAGCTTTCCTTCCTCCGATGTCCGGACTTTCCTCCAACGAGATAAGGCTGGATATGGGGGCCATAGCCGTTCGCCTGGGAGAAGGCCGTACTGCGGAAGTTTTAAGAAACCTCTGTTATAAGGCATGGGATGAAGAGGAAGGGGGTAATAGTAAATCATGGAGTGATTTGTGTGAAAAAATCAAACATCTTTTCGGCGCTGAACTTGAAACGCCAAAATACCTCCCGGAGAGAGGGGAGATCACCATGAATTATAAGGATAGATACGGTTCTTCTCTTGACCTTTCATGCTCGGGCCGAGGTATGCAGCAAACACTGCTGATTCTTGCCTACCTCGCTGCCAATAAAGGCGCTGCATTACTTCTTGATGAACCTGATGCCCATCTGGAAATTCTCCGTCAAAGGCAAATTTACAGGATGCTCAGTGAGACGGCCTATCAATGGGATAGTCAAATTGTTGCGGCAAGTCATTCGGAAGTTGTTCTGAACGAAGCTGCGGACAGAGATGTTGTCGTGGCGTTCCTTGGTAAGCCGCATCGCATCGATGAAAGAGGTACTCAACTGCGCAAATCGCTTACGGATATCGGATATGAGCAATATTACCAGGCTGAACAGCGAGGTTGGGTGCTGTATTTGGAAGGGTCTACGGACCTGGCGATATTAAATGAATTCGCAGAATTGCTTGAACATCCTGTTCTGAAATACCTGGAAAGCCCTTTTGTCCATTATGTTGAAAACAAACCTTCAAAAGCCAGAGACCATTTCCATGGACTCAAAGCAGCTAAAAAAGACCTGAAAGGCTATGCTCTGTTTGATCATCTTGAGGAAGACCTTCGGGAAGATCCATACATTGTTCAGTATATGTGGAGTCGCAGGGAAATTAAAAATTATTTCTGTCAGCGGGAGACGTTGCTCAGATGGGCCGAACATGAGGGTAAGAAACATGCAGGGCATATTTTTTCTGCGACATGGGTCAAGTGCATGGAAAAATGCGTTGAAGAGATTGAATCGGCGCTTGAGACTCTGGAAAAAGATTCACCCTGGTCCTCGGATGTAAAAGTTTCAGATGATTTCCTGAATCCGCTTTTTGACAAGTTTTTCAAGCGTATCAATCTGCCCAACCTTATGGAAAAAAGCAACTATCACCAACTTGCAAAGCATGTCTCGTCGAAAAATCTTGATCCGGAAATCGCAAAGGTCCTTGACCAAATTTTGGAAGTGGCTGAAAGTGCTCAACCGGTTTAAGTGCAGAAAAAGGGGATTATGAAGCCTGCAACATCAAAAGGAAGAAATATCTGGCAAATCGGTGCAAAGACTGCACGCAGGGATTATGCCGACGTGCTGCTGAAATATGGTGTTGTCTTGATAGGTCCCGGGGATGTCGGGGCCTGGCACACAGAAAGGGATGATACGGAGTTCGGCGGACATCAGGTGCGGCTGTTCGCTGAAGAAATGAATCCGGGAGATGCTATATTGCTGCGTGGTGGGCACTCGCAAGTTCTGGCCATCGGATTGATCACGAGTGAATATGTTTACCTTGACTGTTTTGATGACGTAAAGGGGTTGGATTTAC
>PUNP01000197.1 GCA_003551785.1 Candidatus Brocadiaceae bacterium
AGCCAAGATTGCCGTCTGGATCGTGACAGAACCGCGCGCCGAACATGTCAAGGCGATTGCATGGCTCAATGAAAGCAGCACAGCTTCCTTCTATCTTGTTAAGTTGGAAGCTATAAGGATCGGAGATTCACCCGCAGCACCGCTCCTGACGCTTATTACCGGTCCGAGTGTTGAGGCAATCAAGGCGGGCGATACAAAAAAAGAGCTGGCCGCACGCGAAAAAGCACGGATTCGTTTCTGGTCGGCATTGCTGGATTGTGCAAAAGAAAAAACTCCTCTCCATGCCAATATATCCCCCAATCACCATAGCTGGGTTGGAACCTCTGCGGGCCTGCCATCCGGTGTCAATCTGAATTATTACGTGAGGAAGAATGATTCCCGGGTAGGGTTGTATATTGACTGTGGAGCTGATTCCGGCGAAAGAAACAAGGCAATGTTTGAACAGCTGAAGCATAATAAAGCTCGTATTGAGGAAGAGTTTGGCGAACCTCTGGAATGGGATAATACGGAAGGGGTTCGCGCCTGCCAGGTGAAAAAAAAGGTAATGAAGGGAGGATGGATGGATGAGGAAAAGTGGCCCGAAGCGCACGAGGCGATGATTGACGCCATGATCCGGTTGCACCGATCACTCAAACCTTATCTGGAAAAACTGGAAGTCAACAGGAGGTAGCATGATATCACCAACCGATACTTCGGAAAAGGGGCTGGAAGTTCTGATTGTAGATTCTCTCACCGGTCGCAGGGGAGAAACGGAGATTCCGGTTGATAGCAACGACCAAACGGCGGAACCGCCTGACTATTACTATTACAGCCATGCGCTTTACGTCGAAGGCAGCAGCACTGACTTTGACCGTGACCATGCCGTGGACATCGCCAAACTGCGGGAGTTTGTCGAAAAAACTCAGCCGGAAACGTTTGAAGCGCTGGAACTGGCAAACGATTCACCCGCCCGAACCCGGTTTCTGCACCGGCTTCAGGGCGAGATTGCCAAAAGAGGGATCATCGACGTGCTGCGCAGAGGCGTAAGGCATGGCCCCTTGCATCTGGATGTGTTCTACGGCACCCCGACTCCCGGCAACATCAAAGCAAAGAAGCTGTTCGACTCCAATATATTCAGCGTCACCCGGCAGCTCCATTACAGCAAGGATGAATCGCAGCTTGCACTGGATCTCTGCCTGTTCATCAACGGTCTGCCCGTGGCGACATTCGAACTCAAGAACCGGCTCACCAAACAGACGGTCGATGATGCCGCGGAGCAGTATAAAAGGGACCGCAGTCCGAAAGACCTGCTGTTCCAGTTCGGCCGATGCATCGTGCATTTCGCAGTCGATGATCAGGAAGTGCGCATGTGCACGCACCTGAAAGGCGGCGAATCCTGGTTCTTGCCGTTCAACAAAGGGTATCAGGACGGCGCGGGCAACCCGCCAAACCCTGGCGGCCTGAAAACATCCTACCTCTGGGAAGAAGTCCTGAACCGGCCGAGTCTGACAGACATCATCGAGAACTACGCTCAGATCGTTGAGGAAAAGGACGATAAAGGACGTAAACACCGCAAACAGATATTCCCGCGTTATCATCAGCTCGATGTTGTGCGAAAGTTGCTGGACGATGCCGGAAGCCGCGGTGCGGGCAAGCGTTACCTGATTCAACATTCGGCCGGCAGTGGCAAAAGCAACTCGATCGCCTGGCTGGCGCATCAGCTCATCGATCTGGAAAAGAATGATGAAAAGGTCTTTGATTCGGTGGTCGTGGTGACCGACCGGCGTATCCTCGACCGGCAGATCAAGCAGACGATCAAGCAGTTTGCCCAGGTATCGGCCACCGTCGGTCATGCCGAGCGCAGCGGCGACCTGAGACGCTTCCTGCGCGACGGGAAAAAGATTATTATTTCGACTGTGCAGAAATTCCCGTTTATCCTTGATGAGATCGGGGACGAACATCGCCATCGGAGGTTTGCCATCATCATCGACGAGGCGCATTCAAGCCAGGGTGGCCGTACTTCGGCCAAGATGAATATAGCGCTTTCCGAGGACGGCGGTGAAGAGGAAGAAGAGACTTACGAGGACCAGATCAACCGCATTATGGAAGCGCGGAAAATGCTGGATAACGCCGGCTATTTTGCCTTCACCGCCACGCCCAAGAATAAAACGCTCGAAATGTTCGGTGAGCCCTGTCCTGAGGGTGATCAAACGAAACACCGTCCATTCCACAGCTACACGATGAAGCAGGCCATACAGGAAGGATTTATTGTGGATGTACTGGCGAAATACACACCCGTGGACAGTTATTACCGGCTCATGAAGACTATTGAAGATGATCCAGAATACGATACTGCCAGGGCAAAGAAAAAGCTCAGACACTATATTGAGTCGCACGGGCACGCCATACGGCAGAAGGCGGAGATCATGGTGGATCACTTCCACGATCATGTGATTGCGAAACGGAAAATCGGCGGTCAGGCACGGGCTATGGTGGTCTGTGGCGGCGTTCAGCGTGCCATCCAGTACTACTGTGCCATATCGGATTACCTCAGGGAACGCAAAAGCCCTTATCGTGCCCTGGTGGCCTTTTCCGGCGAGCGGGAGTATGGCGGGAAGAAAGTAACGGAGGCGTCTCTGAACGGCTTTTCGGAGAGCCGGACAAAAGAAAAATTCCGCCACGACCCTTACCGTTTCCTGGTTGTGGCCGATAAGTTCCAGACAGGCTACGATGAACCGCTGCTGCACACAATGTATGTGGACAAGCAGCTGTCGGGGGTCAAGGCCGTGCAGACGCTCTCGCGTCTCAACCGCGCCGATCCGCGAAAAGAAGATGCTTTTGTTCTGGATTTTATGAATGATGCGGATACCATAAAAAACGCTTTTGCCGATTACTACCGAACGACGCTTCTGAGCGAGGAAACCGACCCCAACAAACTGCATGACTTGAAAGGTTCGCTTGACATGCACCGGGTTTATACATGGGGTCAAGTGGATGAACTTGTCCGGTTGTTTCTGAAAGGGGCGGAAAGAGATAGACTCGATCCGATTCTCGATGGATGTGTTGGCGTTTATATCAGCGATCTGGACGAGGACGACCAGGTTGATTTTAAGGGGAAGGCGAAAGCATTTGTGCGGACCTATCAGTTTCTCGCTTCCATCCTGCCCTACACGAGCGCGGAGTGGGAGAAATTATCGATATTCCTGAATTTTCTCATTCCAAAGCTTCCTGCACCTGTAGAAGAGGACCTGGCAAAAGGTGTGCTTGAGTCCATTGACATGGAAAGCTACCGCAGTGAAAAACGGGAAACGATGAAGCTTTCGCTTGAAGACCGGGACGGAGAGATTGACCCCGTGCCGGCAAGCGGCGGGGGCCGGATACCGGAACCTGAGCTTGATCGATTGAGTAACATCATCAAGGCGTTCAACGAGCAATGGGGTAATATTGAATGGAAGGATGCCGAGCGTATTGAGAAAGCCATTACGGTCGATATCCCGCAGCAGGTTGCTTCGGACAGAGCCTACCAGAACGCCATGAAGAACAATGACAAATCGGCAGCCCGGCTGGAGCATGATAGGGCACTGGGCAAGGTGATACTCGGGATGCTCGCAGATGATACAGAACTTTACAAGCAATTCAGCGACAATCCTGACTTTAAAAAATGGCTTTCTGACTTAAATTTTCATCTTACATATACTGAAAAGGCCGGGTAAATCCTGAAATTGGGGTTGTGCCACGAATAGTTGACAAAAGTAAACCGGTAGTTATAAGCAGCGTTCGTTAAAAGAATAAAAATTGGAGTGTTTGGCATGAAAGACGGCTAAAGGTTCAGCTAATTTGTACATAAGCTCTTCTGGCCGACTGCTAAAAAATTGCTGAAAGTTTTTCAGGAAACCAGGTCTATTCTGTTCCTATTTAACTAAAAAAAACAGCTTTATTTGGAAAAGTTTTTTAAAGGGACATTAAATATTCACTGGTTGGAGGGTCTGTTATGACTTCGCTATACGATGAAGATGTGGTATGTGGAGTTTGCGGTGAAAGCAGCAAACAGAAGGTGATTGGCAGCACAAATACGTTCGGAGGCTCTCCAGACCTTGATACGAGACCGCCGGAAATGGCACGTTCAACTATTTACTATGAAATCCAGCGCTGCCCATCGTGCGGATACTGCTCTGACGAGATATCAGAGTGTTTGCCGGATGCAGAAACTATTATTGCCTCTGATGGTTACCACAATATCCTTAACAACGAAAATCTGCCAAATTCAGCTTCAGAGTTTATGGCGTTCTCATACCTGCAGCAGCAATGCGGTGAATTTGCCGGTGCCGCATGGAGCGCAATATCAGCCGCCTGGATTTGCGATGATTATGAAAATGAGCAAGAATCCCGAAGATGCAGGATTCAAGGTCTTTCAATGATTAAAAATGCGGAGGCAAATTCTCAAGAGTTTGCAGAAGAGCCCGGTGCGGCACAAGCTGTTACTATTGATATTATGCGCCGCGCCGGGATGTTTGAAGGTGCAATGAAACTTGCGAAAAAGTCATTGCAAGCAGGTGATATGCCCGGTATTATCAAGGACGTAATAAAATTTGAAATGGAGCTGATAGGGTCAAAAGATACCGGGTTGCATACGGTTGCGGAAGCGCAAGAAAGGTTGGAGTAGGTAACCAGGGCCGATAACTCATTTCATTTTGGCGTGATGACACGGCTGAATTTATACAGTCGGCTTCAGACGCCGCCCATCAAACTTGGTACCCGTTTTCTGATTTCATAGCAGTGCGGGGGTTGGTGCATCTTTTTTTTTAAAAAAAGATGCACTAACCTGCATATTTCAGTGCGCCGTGAAAAGGTGCAAAGCTCCAGTGGGAGAGAGAAAACCCCACCCGGCAACTTGTTGCTCCGGCCGGTAGCAATCGAAGCAGTTGTGGAGGCGACGAAGCAACTGAA
>PUNP01000946.1 GCA_003551785.1 Candidatus Brocadiaceae bacterium
AAAGTTTTTGGCGAGCTTTTTTCACTTTCGTGTTATATTCGTGCAATTGTAGCGTTTTCAGGGGTCTTTACATTTCTCAGCTATATTAACGTTCAATAGGGAATCGCGCTAAAAGTTTTTGCCAAGCTTTTTTCAAAAAGCGGGAGTCGTTACATCGTTTTGCCGTATAATCCTTTCTTCTCTGCGCCAAGCCTCAAGCTCTCCGCTGTTTAATCCCACATCCTACATTCCGTTCATCCTATCCAAAAGTTGTCAAAAAGACTACGCAATCTGCTGCTAAAATCGTATACACAAAAGTTTATCCAATAATCCGTAAGAGTCCTGCCGTGCATAGCCCTGCGAGCACACCCGCGGCCGCGTCATCCAGCGAGATGCCCCATCCGCCGTGAATTTTGTCCAGCTGCCGAACCGGCGGCGGTTTTACAATGTCAAAAAAACGAAACAATATAAACCCTGCTGCGCTCACCCACAACGCCCCGGTCGGCTGCGCTGTGAATGCGTAACCTATTGACAACGCGATAAACTGCCCCGAAGACTCATCAATGACGTGCGGGGGTGGGTCTTCCGATTCAAATATTCGTTCTGAATAGGGGGCTAGAGTCAGCGACAAAACAAAGCATAATATCCCTGCAGCTCCGGATATCCAGGCGGCATGAGTTGGCGATGCCAACACAGCGATCCCGGTTGCAATAGCCGTTGTCAACGCCGAGGCCCAGGTGCCGGGCGCTACAGGGAGGCAGCCTGTACCTAAGCTCGTCACTATCATTTTTTTGATCACTACCATATTTCTCCTAAAAGCCAGTTTCGAACCGATATTACATCGACCCACCGGGGGATTTCTACTTTATCACTCAAATTTTCGACCAGCAGCAGGCATTGAGCGTCTTCACCGACGTATTTCCGCGCCGCCTGCAGACCTTTAATTTCCCGCTCGGCATTCTCTGCCTGCAACTGCGCCGTGACCTGCACGAGTTGGGGGTCGGTGTTGTGGTAGAACGCAGCGAAGTCGCATTCTGAGCCGTTGCGAATGAAATGGATGTCATCCGTTCGGTCGCGCAGATGACGGAATACCATGTTTTCGAGCAATTGACCGCGGTCTTCGCTGAATGAGTATTGCATGGCCGTGGCGAAGCCGTTATCGTAAAGATATACCTTCTTATTGCTCATCTCACGTTTGACAACCGCCGGATCATATTTTTCCACTCGTGCAAGCATATATATGTCGAATACATGTTCCATCAGCGCGTATAATGAATCCTTCCCTACGGCCATCCCCCGGGATTTCAGGTCGTTGTACAGCTTATTGATAGAAAATTCTTTCGTGAAAGCGGCGATACGCATCAAATATGACATCATAATCCTGCTCGAACATCAATCGTTCATCTTCAAAATTCAAATACAGCATACGTTCACGTTCGACACCGCAGCGTTCCAGGTCGTTCATCATTTGATATAAATAATAAGTTTTCCCCGCCCTGCGAGGCCCAATGACGGTTATTATTGTTTTGCCGCCTACAGGAACTTCCAGCGCCCGATGCCGGAAATCCGGATACCCGGCCTGATGAAAATCGGATATGATGCTTTGCAGTGTATCGACCGTCACCATAATTATGCCCCTAAGTGAACGAAAAAATAACATTTTACTTAGTTATAAGTAAATAACAGCGATTATTATACCTGAGTAAGGGGAAATGTCAAATATCTGGGTGGTTTTTCAGGTTCCCCATATCTCATGGCAGTTGTCTATTCCGCTGCACCACTGAAAACGCGTGAAATGTTCGGTCTATTCCGCACTGTAGTTTTTGCGAAGTTATTTTCACTGTCGTATTATCTCTATGTCATTGTATCATTTCCATGTACCGTTACATTATTCAGTCCTTTTTGCGCTCAATGTGGAACCCCGCTAAAAGTTTTTGCTAAGCTTTTTTCACTGTCGTTTTATATCTGTGTCATTATATCATTTTCAGGTGCCGTAGCATTTCCCAGCCCATTTTGCACTCAATGGGGACCCCGTTAAAAGTTTTTGCTAAGCTTTTTTCAAAAAGCGTGCGGAGAAGTCGAGGCCGTTCGAGTCGAGTATCCGAACCGATATTTTATCGCCCTGTCGAATCCCTTTGGCGTGTTCGACGTAGATAATGGGGTCGACTTCCGGCGCTTCATGTCGGCTCCTGGCCGTCCATAAACCCTTATTCTCCGAAGAACTATTTTCAACAAGTACGTTCTCGATTGAGCCGATTCGCTCACGTGCTGTTTGGCCGGCTATTTCCTGCTGAAGCGACATCAAGCGGTTATATCTGTCGATTTTTAGCTTTTGCGGCACAGTGTCGGACAGTTCTGCGGCCGATGTATCTTCTTCAGGGGAATAGATGAACGCCCCGAGCCGTTCGAACTTATATTCTTTCACAAACTCCATCAGTTCTTCGAAGGCCGCTTCGGTTTCGGAGGGGAACCCGACGATGCAGGTTGTTCGCAGTGTCAGCGAGGGGATAGCAGTGCGCAGGGTGTTTATAAGCTCTTCTACGCGCTCACGCGTGGCTTTACGTCCCATGTCGGAAAGTACACGGTCATTGATATGCTGGAGCGGTAAGTCGAGGTACGGGCATATTTGGGCTTCCGAGGCCAGCACATCAATCAGTTCGTCGTAATAATGTGCCGGATGCGTGTACAAAAGCCGTATCCAGGTATCCGGAAGCTCTGCACATAGGCGCTGAAGCAGAAGGTGCAGACGCGGCGCGCCCTTATCGCGGTTGTAGGACGTGGTGTCCTGTGCTATGACATTCAGCTCCAAAGCCCCGTCCTCGACGAGTCCTACGGCCTCCCGTACAATTGCCTCCTCGCTCCGGCTCGTTAAAGGGCCCCTGATGAGCGGTATGGCGCAGTAGGTGCACCGGTTGTCGCACCCCTCGGCAATCCTCAAATACGCCCAATGTCGCGGTGTCAGACGGTGTTTTCTAAGCTTTGCAGTCAGGCATCCGGCATTTTTGATACCCAGGATATCGATCACTTTCCGAGCTGTCTCATGGGCATCAATACCGCTCAGCACGTCGATTTCCGGAAGCTGTCCAGCCAGTTCGTATTCATAACGCTTTGATAGGCAACCGCATACGATCAGAGTATTGACATGACCGCTATCTTTCATATCGGCGATATTGAGGATAGTGTCAATCGACTCCTGTTTAGAGTCTTCGATGAATCCGCAGGTATTGATGACGACTACCGTTGCATTTTCGGGGTTGTCTTCTACGATAACACCGGCGTTTTGGAGTATGGAGGCGATGATTTCGGAGTCGACGGTATTCTTGGCGCATCCGAGAGTGAGTATGGCGATTGTTTTGTCTTTTTTTTGCATTTCTCTGGATAGCCGTTATGTAAGCTGGCCGCGTGGGTTATTGACCAATGCCGTGAAGTCTAATCGATGTCAGTCGTAAGTTGCCGGTTTTCTCCCTGTGTTCTGCTCATCTCATCATTCTTGGTTACTTGTTCCACCCTCTATACATCGTGCGGTTTTCTCAGTCGATTTCCCAATCTTTCCAATCGTAACGTTACTCCAGCGTTTGCTACCATCTCCCGCGGTATCCCGCCAAGAGTTTTTGCCGAGTTTTTTCCACTGTCGTTTTATATTTATGTCATAGTATCATTTCCAGGCACCGTTCCTTTTTTCAGCCCTTACTACGATCAATGGGGAACCCCGTTAAAAGTTTTTGTCAAGCTTTTTCCAAAAAGCGGTAGTCGTTATGGCGTTCAGCCGTTTAATGCGTATCCTCTCCGCCCTAAGTCCTAAGCTCTCCGGCCTTTGCGAAATTCACTTAATAATATCGATATCGCCTATAAGCGGCAGCCGTACTTTTTTTCCGTTAGCGGCATTAATGATTCCCATGATGAAGAGTACCAAGGCGAATACGCTACCTAACGGCACAACCACCATACTTCCGATAAAGGGTATGATGGGTCCGATGAGACTGACCCCTATCCCTAAAATAAAGATAAGAAGCGCCTGGTTAGCGTGAAAGCGGCCGAACTTGCTGTCCGGCTTAACTACGAGCGGTAAAAAGAAAATCAGGTAGGCAAGGGCAGCAATGGATTTATTCTGATCGATATCCATTTTTTCTTCTTCCGTAATGGTCATCTCCGGCTTTTGCGCCGACACATCACTTTCTTCCGTTTGGTTCATCTGTTCTTCACTCAAACTGTTAATCCTCCTTAGAAAAAGTTAACTTATATATACTGACACCTAAAACAAGTTGAAAGGGCCGCCAGGGGCGTAGCCGAAAAGGTGCAACACAAGCTGTATAGTGAGACAAGGGTGGCTGTTATTCGTATAGCATGCATCCCTGCGTGTGCTTTGGACAGGCAAGATGCCTGTCATACATTCCGCCTGCACCTTTTCGGCCAACCCACAAGTGGTTGAATAGTGGCTATATCGCCGTAAGTTAATACATTTCTATCAACTTATAGCTTCTCATTTTTCCACTTTTGCCCCAAGTCCTCCGCCCTGATCTCCGACATCCCGACATTTCAGCATCCCGGAACCCCGTTAAAAGTTTTTGCCAAGCTTTTTTCAAAAAGCGGTGGCCGTTACGTCGTATTGTCGTTTATTCCGTATCCTCTCCGCCCTAAGCCCTCACCCGGTTCTTTCGTCACTCTGCCACATATCCATCGCGGGCCCGAAGAACGCTTGAAGTTCTGCTGCAGCGTCTTGCAGCTGGTCGATGACGCTGCCGGCCAGGTGCAGATCACCGGCCATGGCGTTCTGACGCGCCTGCTCGGCGTTACGCATACCGGTGATGACGCTTGTCACGGCAGGTTGTGTAAGCGTATATGCCAAGGCGACTTGCGCCATAGGGAGGCCGATTTCATCAGATGTTTCCTTTATCTTTCTGACAGTATTGAAGGTGAGTTTTTCGGCACCGTTTTCGTCGTGTCGGG
>PUNP01000043.1 GCA_003551785.1 Candidatus Brocadiaceae bacterium
GCTAAAAAAGCTTAAATTCATTTTTCGGCCCCGAATATCCCGTGTAAGGGCCATATTAATGGCTCAGAAACACCTTATGTCCTTGATAACATATCACTTGCCGGGGGCAGCCCCCGGAGCACCCCGGAGCATACCGGAGCATACTCATAGTATCTTCACATACCAACGATTCCGGTGGATTCCCACCCATCCGTCACTTCTGTGTGTCGACACTCTTGGGTATACTCTTATGTTAAACATCGTGTGCTGTCCGAGGTCGCTTGGGTTCTTCAGATATGACCACTTGAACACAAGCTCTCCGGTTTCGATAAAGCGTTCTGCTCCGTTTGGAGCGTTGGACTGCGGTAAATCATCGTCAGCAGTGCGAAGCGCTTCCTTTATGACAGCCTCGCGTTTGTTGAGGATCGAGTGAACGCGATAGGACTGAACAGCAAGGAGTGCGACAGAGAAAAGCACGAGCACTGCGCAGGTAATGATCAGTTTCCTTTTCATCTCTCTGCTCCTAACGTGTGCCGTCATGCTGAGGCGCGGTAGCGCCGATAGCATGCACGGCGTGGTTCGAGATTCATTTTTCATGTTTCCATGATGTAACCACAAAATACTGGTAATCTTTGGATGGCCTCTTAACTGTGAACCTATCCCAGTTTTGAATGTGTTGATAATATCCATACAAACGAAACCTGCCATCAAGAGATTCTGGAGAGTCTTCTCCATCTGGAAATACAGCATGAATTGGCGGAGTGGATGGATCGACCCTAAAGACAAGCTCTCGGCCATTCGGATAGTCTCTACCATCCCCACACACAAGTGGATGTGTTATCCCAGCAGATAGCGCATCTATATACTCGAGATTTTGCAAAGTAGTAACATCCTTATCCTTGTTCACTCTCGCAGTGGTGAGTCGGTCAACCGAGTAACAACCGAATGCAAAAAGTAGAGCTACTGCGCAAATTAATCTCATCTATTTTCCTTTCTCGAACGCTCGCCATCAGTTGCGCGAGGCACGAGCGTCAACTGGATGGCTTGGTTATGTGGATTTACTGATTGCATCAGAATAACCCCTCCATTCAATCCCACCCGGTTTCTGAGGTGTCGATATTACCTGTAAGATGCCTCTCAATAACCAGATCGACATCCTCTCGATTATTAGCTCTCATGAACTCATAGGGTTTTATCGCCGCAATCCGACGCGCTTTCCGCAGGCGGAGCCCGCCACTCAACAGGATCCGCCTTCTGATGTACGACGCCATTTCTGAGGGCTGCCTAAAGGTAGAGATTCGAAGAATCCTGTCGTATGCAGAATACAGCGCTATAAAATACATATACGGAATTACCATCGTGGCCATAACTACCGGAAGGAACAACCCCTTAGCCGTGGCTATAGACGCTAAATTCGCGTAATCGTTGTACGCATTCATGCCGGCGAACAAGAGTATGACAAAGCCAATGAATGCCTGCACGCTTAAAAATAGATTCGCAACGGGCTCGCCTTTATGATGAAACTCTGCATAGGCGACAAGCATTGATATAAAAGCCACCACCGGCACTAAAACTATTTCTGCATACAATGAAAACGTGTATGAATTCACTATAAAGGCGAGAATGACAATAATAGAAGCCTGCTCTCTAAGCGTTCCCCGCCAATCCTCAATCGGCTTCGAAGAAGTAACCGCCTTCCCGAAGAAGGCTAAACCAGACAGCACAAACCAATATATTGTCGCCTTTAGCATCTCAAGCTGCCAAAAGCCAATTGCCGTTAAGAGCCCTACAACCAGAGCAAGGTACCCAGCGAACACTGAGACCGAGAGAACTAGTTGTTTGTTGAGCGCTGCCGCAACAACGCGAAACAGACTCACCCTAAGCTCTTTTCTTGTCAAAGCCCATATCAGGAGGACCGATACCCATATGCCAATGGAGATCTCACGAGTGTTAAATAGCTCCTCCATATCTTGGCCCTCTCACCTACCCGACCACATAACGACAGGGTCTGCTGCGCCGGACCGCCAGAGCGAAGCGGCGGCGGTGCGGCGTCAGTCAGCACCCATTTGTTCGCAATTCTAATTTCCTGCTATTTTTTGAAAAGCCTTTGTAAACAGTTTTTCGCACTCTTCTATTTTTGTTTTTCCCGGTTCAATGTAATAATATCCCTCTTTCCACTGTGGCTCATATTTGGTAACTTCTACACCAGTCTCATTTATTTCTTCTTCAGATAACTTGAAAAAAAACGCAAATGTTTTTGAACCTATCCATTTTATTCCATAAGCGTTGAAGAAACCAGCTTTCCACGCACAGTAGTGCTTGTTGTATTTTAGTTCCAGATCCCAACCTTTGTTTTGGGTAAATTCTTCCAGCTTTCTAGAATATTCAATAAACTGAATGGCGCTGTCCTTGTTGAATTCTTTTTTGTAGAATTCTTCGTCATAATCTTGTAGTCCCGTTGTTGGTTTTGATCTATAAGATTTTTCTTCCATCTCCAATTTATTGACCAAGAATAGAGCATTATCATCCTCAACCCATCTTTTTACTTCAATCAAATCCACGGGGTAGTTAATTTTTTCCACAATATCCAAAGTTGATCGCAAAATAGAAGGAGCAATGACAATAATTCTAACTTGAAAAGCATCCCAGCTTATCGATAATTCATCTGGCTTGTCTTCACATTCTAGCCACAGTGATTTTATGGAATCGGGATTCGTCTCAACCCAAAAAGCGTATTGCAGGACTTGGGGAATAATTGAAGCATCAACGGCCACATTTTTCATTTCAATGATACAGATGTTGCCGTCATTATCGATTCCAACTATATCGGGAATCCCAGACTTATTCCCCCCTCTGATTTGTCGTTTGAGAAGAAAAATATCCTCCATTATCTCAGGAGTATCAAAAATAACTCGCTCAAATTCTTCTTCAGTTTTGAACGGTGTGGGAAGCAAGCTTTTCGCTACATTGTGAGTTTTCCAAAAAAGGTTTGCCATATTCCAATTCTCTTTCTTGCGAACGTCTGAGCTCAGAGATCTGGTGCAGCCGCAGGCTGTACCCAGATTCTCTGAAGCGACTTGTTAGACATTTTGAAAATGGTTTTCTTTTGCTTCGTTATACATTTTTCTCACTAAACTTCTCAACATCAAGCCGGTCTCGTGAATTTCTGATGAACTGATTTCAAATTCTGAACCAAGATCAAATCCATCATATTCCGCTAAACGATGATCTGCGCGAGAGGAATTATGAATGATACAGTTCCGAATAATAGAATATTTACACAGCATATCTTCTTCATCTTGACTGATTGTAAAATTATATTTCTGTCTTAATTTATTTATTATATCTGCCATACTTTTATACAATAAGTCAGTAAGTTCTTTCTTAATCATTTCATTAATAAGCGAAGCAATAGTAGCTTTTCCTATTACTTCGGAATAAGTCATTTGCTTATTTTTCGGAAGTATAGCCGGTCTATGGCGTAGTATTTCCGCAAGTAAATCATTAAGAAATACTTCAAAGTATGAATAGCCCAATATAAGAGTGGCATGATTAATTTGTTTGCGGTATAGATCATATACACTTGGTAGTGCCTTTATATTATTTGAAAACCATACAGCTCTTTCTCTATTCAAAAGATCAAAAATATCTTGCCGTGAAAGGGCAATGAATGGTATTAAGGAATCAAATTGGTTAATTATACGATCTAATTCTGTTGCCATATTTTTATGTCTAACATTATATTTTTATACACTGTGGTAAAAAGATTTGACGCCCATTGTACACGCTTTTCACAGCTTTGTCAAGCATCGGTTCACGCCATTTTTCAACGATTTGCCGCACAGGTATTTGCTTTTTAATCGATACAGCTATGTTATCTAACGTCATGAATAAAACGCACAGTCAACTTATCCAGGGCTTCGGGGAGTTTCTTCTGGAGGCGAAGAAGACCGGCCGGCGACAGCTGCCTTTTTATCAGAATTGGGTCGAGGCCGCGTATCAGCATGCCGGCGCAGACCGGTCACAGCCACTGCCGACTGGTGCCGAGACCGCATTCCTGGAAGAACTCCAGCGCGGACACGAGGCCTGGCAGGTGAAACAGGCGAGGTTTGCGCTCAGCCTGTACCGCTATTATCTGGAAACGCATCAGGCCCAGCCCGATGTGAAAAGCGCCCTCGGCAACGCAACCGACGATGCCCCGGAAACCGCCGGCGACGACCATAAGGCCGAGTGGAGCGAATGCGCGGAGAAGATGAGAGAATGCATGCGGCTGCAGCAGAAGTCCTACCGCACCGAACAGTCGTATATGAACTGGCTCAGACGTTTTTACCGTTTTCTGGGCGCCGTTGATCCGCGGGAACTGGGCACGGGCGAAGTGCGCCGGTTTCTGAGCCACCTGGCGGTCGAAGCCAATGTCGCTGCCGCCACCCAGAACCAGGCGCTGAACGCCATCCTGTATTTTTACAGGAACGTGCTGAAAAGGGAAATCGGAGACATCGGCCAGAGCGTACGGGCGCCGAAGAAGAAACGGCTGCCCGTGGTGCTGAGCGAAGGCGAGGTGAAGCGTCTGCTGGCGCAACTCGAGGACGAAGCTTACCTGATGGCGGCCCTGACCTACGGCGCGGGGCTCAGGGTGAGCGAGTGCATGCGGCTGCGGGTGAAAGACGTGGACCTCGAGCGCGGAGTGGTGACGGTGCGAGGCGGCAAACGGGACAGGGATCGCCAGAGCGTGCTGCCGGAGGGACTGACCGATGATCTGGTGCGGCATCTGGAAGGGGCTCGCCGGATTTATGATCAGGACCGCGCGGACGGGGTGGCCGGGGTGCATCTGCCGAAGGCGCTGGAGCGCAAGTACAAAAATGCCGGGACCGAGTGGGGATGGTTCTGGGTGTTTCCTTCGGAACAACTCTCGGTGGATCCGCGCAGCAAGATAGTGCGTCGCCATCA
>PUNP01000025.1 GCA_003551785.1 Candidatus Brocadiaceae bacterium
CAAAGCGCCGATGAACATCATACCTGGGGCACCGTCGGAGTCGATGAAAACATCATTGATGCAAGCTGGGAGGCTCTGATAGACAGTATTGAATATAAATTGTTGTTAGACAGCAAATAAAATTCGTCTCATTTTTTTCTATTTCTCTTGAGCCGAAAAATTACTTTTGAACGTAAAGTTGATTTTGCAATACCATTGGCATATAATGAATGAATGTAATCCTACCTTTTAGTAAGAAGACGTCTATACCTGCTCTGCATCGTAGTGATTGTCCAACGGAGTTCACTGACTTTTAATGAAAAAAGATTTTCACTTTTGGTTGTGACATTCATATAGTTCTTAATTAACTTTTAAATGGAGATATGAATAATGAAAAAGTACATTTGTATGGCGTTGATAATACTAACAGGCGCTTTAGCCACCGGTTGCGCAACCGTAGCCGGCACTGCGTCAGGAGTCCCCATGGGAGCGATTGACGCACCGGCGGAGGCATACCGTCATAACCGTGAAGCCTTCGATAACTATCCCATACTGCATGGTGTCAATGTCTTAGTGATGGTACCTGTTGGGGCTGCAACCGGCCCACTTTTTGGATTGGGAAAAGGAGTTGCATTAGATGTGCAATGTGCGATCGGCCACCAAAGGTATAGTAACGTATTTAATTCTTACGGCGAAGCCAGCATTTGGCGACCCTGGACTCTCAGATGGGAAACGGATAGGAAGTAAATAATCCGTTATAAGATTCACATCCCCAACCCCAAATCCGAAAGCAAAGTGGCATAGGTTTGGAAAAGTGAAATAACAATAAATCCCACAATCCCGGCCAGAAAAACAATTATTGCCGGCTGCAAGATTTTACCTAAAATTTCCATATCATTGGAAAATTTTTTCTCGTAAATGTCAGCTATACGACTGAAAATCGTATCAAGCGAACCGGTTTCTTCCCCAACCATCATCATATCGTGAGCCAGGGGTGGGAAAACTTGTTCCCGCACTAAAGGCGGCACCACCCTTTTCCCTTCTCGAACTGCCTCATATGTACGGTCAATAGCAAGTCTTACAACTTCATTTTTCGTAGTTTCACGAGTTGCTTCAAGCGCTTCGGGCAACGGGACACCGGCATGAAGCATTGTAGAAAAGACCCGGCTAAAATTGACGACCAATGCCTGTTTGACATAACTCCGGATAAAGGGTAAGCGAATCAATATCCGGCCGCGGATAAGTCGGAAAACGGAAAACATGTTAGCTATGACATAGGCAAAAAAAATCACAAGGAATCCGCCGGCAGCAGTAACCCAAAAGTTTTTGCTTTGAATGGCAGTCCCAATGCGAATAAGCGTCTGCATTGTCCAGGGAACTTCAACATCAAAAGTTTGCATTAAAGGAGCAAAAGTTGACATAGTGAACGAGAAAGCAAATCCGATCACCACCGTAGCCACAAGAACAACGATAACCGGATATATTAACACGCTGGTGAGTTTATATCGGAAGTGAGTGATATTTTCACCTTCTTTTGCCACCCGCTGCAATGAATTGACCAGGGTACCGCTGCGTTCTCCTGCGTGGAAAAGTGAGATGAAAAATTTGCCGAACTGATATCTATACACTGAGGCCGCCTCGGTGAAAGTGGCACCGCTTTCTATCATATCCGCCATATCTCTGAGCATCCGGCAAAAAGAAGGGTTATGTCTGCGTTCAGCAAGTGTACGTAAAGCAGGGACTATTGTCATGCCGGCGGCGAGCATAAGCCCTAACTCTTCACAAAACGAGGCGATTTCACGAACATGGACACGCCCCCTGAGCCGCTGACTAATTTCATGCAGTACAGACTTCTTGCGCAGCTTACGTCCGCGGAGTATTTTTGCTTTTTCGGCATTGTCGTTCACTTCGGCATCTTCAAGCTCCCGCAAACGCTCTTCCAGTCTTTCCCTGAGGGAATTACTCAAAGCACCTTTTTGTTCATCGTAGCTGCCTTCGGGATAATCATCAGCCATAATTCTTTCTCCATAAGACGAATTAAAATTCAAATAATTACTTACAGTAAATATTCAGTGAATCACGTCAAGTTATCCGCACCGTATTCCGTGCCGATAAGAATACTTTGGGGTAAACTGAAGACTTTCCCCCGCTGGATAAATAAAGTTACACAACCGAAGATTTCCTGCGTCGGTGAACTCGTGCTACTTCTTCCAGTGTTGTTATGCCGTCCATCACTTTTTTCAGCCCGGATTGCCTGAGAGTGAGCATTCCTTCTTCAATAGCCTTCTCGACAATTTCACTTCTGTCTGACCCAGCAAGTATAAGATGACGAATTTCAGGGGTAATATCCATAACCTCAAAAATACCGGTACGTCCTTTGTATCCGGTATGGAAACAAAGATCACATCCCTTTCCCATATAAAATTTAGTTTTATCTACTTCCTCTTGAGCCATATGCATATTCTCAATCAGAGCGGGATCGGGTTCATATTCTTCTCTGCAATTTTGGCATACACATCTGACCAATCTTTGTGCAACGACCGTAGTAATAGAGTTAGCGATAAGGA
Organism: Candidatus Brocadiaceae bacterium; assembly: GCA_003551785.1. The sequence goes on from PUNP01000025.1 coordinate 2,547, forward strand.
AGGAGGGGACTTCCAAATTCTTGAGTCGCACGATAGCGCCGGCAGTATCACTGGTATGCATGGTGCTGAGCACGAGATGCCCGGTTCCAGCCGCTTCGACAGCAACATGGGCTGTTTCTGCATCGCGGATTTCACCTACCATCAACACATTGGCGTCCTGTCGCACTACGGAGCGAAGCATTTGGGCAAAAGTGCGCTCAACGCGTCGGTCAACCTGAACCTGATTGATGCCCGGCAGTTGATATTCAACGGGGTCTTCAATAGTGACAACATTTTGCGTAAGTATGTCCACTTCACTTAAGAGCGCGTATAAAGTCGTAGTTTTACCGGAGCCAATAGGTCCGGTCGCCAGTATCATCCCGTGTGGTTCATCAATATTTTCATCCAAATTTACGAGTTGGTCCGGCTCAAGACCAAGTTCCCTCAACCCCATAAATAAATCTTCGGGGTTAAGCAATCTGAGCGCAATTTTTTCACCCAGCACAGTCGGCAGCGTAGCTACTCTAATATCATACTCGCGTCCAGCCTGGTCAAGTTGGATAGTGAAATGTCCATCCTGCGGTCTCCTCCTTTCAGTAATATCGAGTTCGGCCAGCACCTTGACTCTTGAAATAACTTCATCCCGCAGACGCTCGGGCAAATTCATAATATCGTAAAGCATTCCGTCCAAGCGATAGCGGACCCGAAGCGATCCGGCCTGGGGTTCCAGATGAATGTCAGTCGCCCGTGAATTTATAGCCCCCTCGATAATCGAAGCGACTAGACTGATAACTCCGGCATCTTCTGCTAATGAGACAACCTCTTGTTCGTCTGATGTTGCTCTGGTCAAACGCTTTTTGAGTTTGTCCAAGGCTCCTTCATCCTTTTTAGGTGTAACAGCATCTCTCTGCCTTTTTTCACCGGTTTTACGGCTATAATGAGTGTTAATTGCATCCAATATGTCCTGCTCAAAAGCCAAAATCGGCTCCATATCCATATCAACAAGAATATGGAACGACTCTTTACATGCAACATCAAGCGGATTGGCCATAGCTACGCGCACTTTTCCGTCCATTTTTGCTATGGGCAGCATACGGCTCTCACGAGCGAGATATTCGGGAAGTAAGTTAAGAGTTGAAGGTTCGATATCTAACTTTGCAACATCCAGCCATTCGATGCCCACTTCACCAGCCAAAGCTTTCCCGATTTCGCTTTTGCTAACCTCGCCGGAATCGACCAGAACCTGAAGCATATTCCGCCCTTCCGCCTTCGCCGTTTCAACCGCCTGCTCAGCTTCCTCTTCAGTAACTAACCCTGTCCTTATACATGCATTTTTCAGCTCTTGATCGCCCATAACAGCACCAGGGAATTGCCCGCCGTATTTACGTGCATCAGCAATTTGCTTTGGTGTCACTAAACCTTTGTTGACAAGTATACGCCAGGATGACTGCCCTGTGCGCTCTTGCTGTACCAAAGCATCTTCGAGCTGCTGCTCGGTAATATAACCGCTTTTAACCAGATGACGACCAATAGACTCATCGTAAGCTTCACCGGTTTGCTCGGCATGATCAAGCTCTTCCTGAGTTATAAACCCGCCTTCGAGCAGTCTTTCCTTTACTAATTTCCCTTTTCCGCCGCTTCCTTTCACAGAAATCGGCTTATTAAGAAAACTCCATATACTCTTAAACATTTCTTTATCGACATCCTGACGCAGAATCTCCACCAAATTCTGCCCTGTGCGATGTTCTTTCTCTATGGCATTCAGTAGAATAGACCTGATCTCGCTCTGGGCATGGCTCAATATCTCCTGCAATCCCTTATCAATATTTTTTGTCGTCTTATTTTTGTCAACTCTATTTTGTCCGTTCTTCTTGCCATTCATATGACTTTCCACCTCGAAGTTGATTAATTAACAACACTTCTGTATCCCATTCCACTATTTTCCACCCCGCTTCAGTTCGAATTACGGAAGCACGCATCTGCACGGCGCGCCCCTCCGCCATATCACTGCTTCCCCAGGTATAAATCGTATAATATGAAGATTTCACATCAAGCCATCGCGTCACATTCTCCCAACCGTCATCTATTGGTGCATCAACCTGATGTCCGAAAAAGCTAAAACTTTCATCCGTGGATTCACCTTTGAAATCAATCCAGCTGTTTCCGAACTCATCAACTCTGCCGACTCCAAAATAACCGGTAGAAAGCCTTTGAACGCTTAAAAAATCAGATTCGAACTTCAGGTCCCCGGTCTGGTATTTATTCTCCAGATAAACCAAAGCCTTTTCAAAAGCAGCTCTGGCGAGATAACGAGAAACAGCATCTGCGCTCTCTATCCTGGCCTTTCTACCGCTTGCCGCATAGAAAGTGGCGGCTGAACCGATAACTATAGTCAATA
>PUNP01000364.1 GCA_003551785.1 Candidatus Brocadiaceae bacterium
CGACGCGCCGGAGTTCACCGAACAGTTTTTTATCTTTGGCGCGCATCAGGCGGACGAACCGGAGTTCGGACCATCCGGCTTCCGCCAGCGCTTCGCCGAACGGTTTCGAAGGGGTGTGCAGCCCACCCGAAAGTGCCATGCCCATCAGCAGTGCCGCCCAGCGTCGTTCTTTCTCATCCCGGTCGGCACCGGAAGTCCAGCTTTCGGGTACACAGGACATCAGCACTTTCCACAGTGCGGGCGTGAAAGGTTCCTCGGGCGATATCCGGCGGAGTTCGGCCAGTTCGCCGCTGGACAGGTTTTTCGACATCAAGGCGGCTATTTTGTTAATGACATCCCGACGCGTGGGGCGGGACGTTGAGACGGATGCGTTATCGGTGTTACTGACTTGCGTTTGAGACATTTCATTTTCCGGCGAGTTCATGCTGAGTTTCCTCCTTGTGATTAAAGTTTTCAGGGAACAACCGATCGAGCACTTTACGTGCCGATCCTTCAAAAACGGCATCAGCCCTGCTGATGGCTTTGTAACGGCGGATTGAGGGGACAGGGTAGCTTTTAATGGCCTGTTCCTTCAGTTTCCCAGCGATATTATACAGCGTTTGCTGCCAGTTCTTATACGCCTGGTCTTCGGGCAGCGTCACGTCATCCCATAGTTGCTGGAAAAATACCTGATCGACTGAATTAGAATATGACTTGATCAAATGGCCTGTCTTCTTTTTGATGTTATCATTTTGTTGTTGTTTTTCCATGCCAGAGTGAAAGAAAATTTTTAAGGTCTTAGAAAGTATTTTTTGAACAATATCTGAATATTCAACATAATTTTTAGCTCTGTTTTCCAGTTTCTCTTGTAAAGTAGGGGAAGAACGGAAAATTTTAATAATTTTTGAAGGAATAGGTAAAATACGTTGATGGTAACCTTGAGTTTTTCCTTGTCCTCTTACCACCCCTTTGGAAACAAAATATCCTCCATTGTTAATTCTTTCATAATTCATCGAAAGTGGTGAATCATAATCCTTCGATATCAAAATTTCATTAACAATTTTGTAATTCCAGCCGTTTCCACCCAAAGAAAATACTTTTTGATTTTTTTTGTTTATGGGTAACCATGGGTCACCTATTTTCCCTTGAAGATCATCAGGGACAAAGATTCGAGGAGCCTTAGTTCCTTTTTTATATGCAATAATATCAGTATCAACACATTGCACCCTAATTCGATGACAGATTTCGATGAAATATGGATCAAATTCCTTCCACAAAACACTTTCTTCTTCCGAACCGCTCCAAGGTAAAACCCAAGATAATTTTATTCCTTGCGGATCATATTGATATGTCTTAATCATAATATCCCTGTTTTGAATAAGGCTTTGTATGTCCTGTTTAATTTGTTTACCAATATTCAAATCTGCAAATAAACCAGTTTGGGATCGATTGCCGTAGTTGCTATTTACACGAGTAATATGATAATATCGGGCTTTTGATCCAGCCGCTGAATAAAAACCTAAATTCTGAAGCGTTATTAAAGTGTAAACCCAGTGCTCAGGAAGAGGATTTTTAATACGTTTAACTTTGATATCATGATTTTTTGAATTAAATAAAATATCTAGTTCATCTGGATATTTTATTAAAGAACTAAACTTTGCATCTTCAAGCGACCCTTCCGGCACCGGCGGCTGCATGAAGGCTGGCTTGGCGGGATTATCTACGACCATGCACCAGGGGGCTGTTTCGCCGTTAGTAAGAGACAGCAGCATACGACGCCATGTATCTGCATCCGATGGAGGTTCGGCATCTGGTAGGGTGATATTATCCTTACTTCGCGTCAGCGCGATAGCGCCGAGTTGGACGAGGAAGCAGTGCCAGGCCTGTTTCTGATGCAGTTGCAGTGCGTCAAAAGAAGAGATTTCCGCCTTGCAGAGTCCGGCAAGAATCTCCGGCAGAGAAGCGCTGAAATGTCGCCCCGTCGTGTCTGTGCATGTAAATAATGCGTCGTCTACAAGCGAGTATTTTTCCATTTTTTTGTCTCCAAGTTGTGACGACCGGTGGGTCGTCCGTGTGCAAGATAGCGTGTAGGGGCGATCGGCTGGTCGCCCCTCGTTGGTGTTACGTTTGCCTGTCATTTCTGGGGCGAACGCCATTCGCCCCTACAGTTTTTGTAATCCGAGTCTGTTATATATAAATGTAACTCCGCCTACTGTAAATGTCAACCCTGATTCTTCTATTTTGATATCTTCTACCGCGCAATCTCCTTCCGCATCGGGTAAATAAAAGGACGGTATATTGATTTTACAGAACGAGCGTCCGAACGGGCTTTTGACACTATGCGGCAGTTCGATTATCCGGTCATCCTCACCGAGCCTTGTTTTGACTTTCTGTTCTGCCTCACTCCTTTCGGAGGGAAACAGTGTATCGGGGTGTCCAAAAGGTCTGTCACGTCTGACCAGCATGTTTTTAGCGCTCAATCGGTGCGCTACTGCGGAACCGTCAATGAATTGCTGATGTTTTTTCCATTTCTCTCCCATTTCCTCCGCGACACCTGATAATATATCGGAGTGGAGTCCACCTTCAACGAGCTGTCTGTTCATATCCGGGATAGTCCAGGTTGTGTATTTTTCAATGAGCCGCCATGCGGCTTCAAGCATCCTGATATCCTCATAAACCGTTCCTAACCCGTGCGGGCCCCATGCTTTGCCCGAGCTGTCAAAAAAATCGGTCATGTCACGTTCCGAGGGCACAACGATTTCCAGCAATGCTTTTTCATAACCTTCAGGGCGACTTCGTCCGCTGTGTCTGTGCAGGCGGCCGGCGCGCTGCAGCAGAACATCTATCGGGCACAGATCGGAAATCATGATGTCGGCGTCAAGGTCGAGGCTTTGCTGAACGGTTTGCGTCGCTGCGACAACGATTCCGGCGGCCGGTGCATTTTTCCCGAAGTGTTTTTCTATCGTCTCATCGAGCATTTTTCTGTCTTCCTTTACATACCGGGAATGGTGAGGTGCCGGACGGAAAGCAGCGTGCATCAGCAGGCTCTGTCTGCCTTGCGATAATTTTTCCAGTTCCTGTTGGACGGCGAGGCAGTCTTTGACGGTATTTCTGATGATCAGCACTTTTGCACCGTGTGATGCGGCGGCCAGCGCTTTTTCAGCGATAGCCTCCGGAACGTCTGCGATAGGGCTTGTTGTTACATTGACTTCTTTATGAAATTCTGTGGGTTGCGATTTAATTTCTTTGATGTCATTTCTGATGCCGTCCGCATGCGACAGCAGGGGATAATGCACTTTGGCAGCCGTTTGCGACGGTGTCTTTTTATTAAGTTGAGGTTGTAGGAAACGTTCCCTCGCTGAGCTTCCCAGAGTTGCTGACATCAGGAGCGCATGGCCGCCGGCATCAAGATGATTTTTCAATACCTCATCCAGCAGGCGTATTATATAGGCATCCGAAGCATGTACCTCATCTACTACGAGGAAGTGCCGCAGCAGTGCGGTGGAGCGCAGGTGGGCATGTTTTACCTGCAGGGTGGACAGCAGTACCTGGTCAATTGTGCCGACGACGATAGTCCCTGCCAGGTATCGTTTGGCGTTCTCGGCCGCCCATCCGCGCCAGTGCCATCTTTCTTTGTCGTTATCGTCCCATAAGACGTCAAAACCGGGCAGAGGACGTCCGGTTTTATCATCCACCGACAGGTATCCGGGCACGGCAAGTATCACAGGCGGGCGGCATTCTGGGTTCGGAAATGCCCGCCGAGCGGCTTCGGTTACCCTTGAATGTATCTGTGTGGCGGCCGTGCGGGTTGGCAGGGCGAAGTACATCCCATCAACGTGGCCGTTGCGGTAGAGTTGAGTGAACCGAACCAGTGCTGCTTCGGTTTTTCCTGAGCCGGTGTCGGATTCCATAATAGTGAGGGAGCCGTTTTTGTGAAGAGGAAGCATTGCTATATCTTGCTGGATTGGGCGCGGTTTCAAGACTTCGGGGGCGATGGTGTGGAAATCGATGTCCGGCCGAAGCAGAGTCTCTCGAGATGCTTTAGGGTTAAGCCCGAGCTTGTTCAATGCTTCATCAGCAAAACGCCGGGCTTCCATTATTCTGTCGGTTTCCGGTTCGGCAAAAGGGAAGAACTGTTCATCCGAAGCTATCCAGTCGGCCAGAATCAAAAGGCCGTTGAAAGCGTGTTGGAATTTAGTATCAGCTGGTAACGGCGGCTCTTGTCGCGAAAAGGCTTCGGGGAACCATTGCCGGGCCGAATGCACAAGCTGTTTGATGCCGTTAAGAGGGTCTTTATTATCTGCAGGCCGCCATAATGCGGGGTTAAAATCAATTGCTGACGGTTCCTGCGGCGTGCCGTGATGGGCGAAAACGGCTAGGAGAAAATGGATTAAATTTTCTTCCGATCCGAACCACCCAATGATTGACTGTAGATCGAGCGCTTTAATTATTTCATTCTTCATCGGGTCTTGCGAATCAAGGAAGCCGATCAATGGTTTGACATGACCGGTAATACGGCCCTTGTTGTTGAAAGCGCGCTGCTGAAAACCGTGGTTAAATTTACCGGTATCATGCAGAGCCGACATGAAAGAGAGTCGTTTGATGTGCTTCTCAGAAAGCGACTTCGAGCCTACAATACGGGCCATTTTTTGATTCAATACCGTCTCAAAGAGCAAAGCCTCTACAACGGCGGCTACATCGGCAGAATGTGCTGCCAGAGGATGCCAATTCACAAGACAGCTGTCATCGGTGTCTTTGGCTGTATCGAGCTTAGCCCAAAAATTTTTGCATAATAGATAGGGACTTGATTTCATATCTTTTACCTTTTTTCCTTGGTGAACTTGGCTCTCTTTTATCTTTGCGGATAAAATGGCGATGGTAATCTTCCTGTATTTGCAAGTCTCCTGCAATTTTTTTGGCGCTCAATCCGCCGAAA
>PUNP01000263.1 GCA_003551785.1 Candidatus Brocadiaceae bacterium
GGATGGTCGCTTTATACTCTTTCATCTATTCTGCCAACAAACCTTTTTGCGCGAAGAAATCTATGGGATTGGTTGAATTCTCCGTTTAATGAGCCAAGCAAAGATCCCCCGGATTCTTCAGAGCTCTTGTTCGACATTTTTTAATTTGGACAGCTATGTATTTATATTATAACCGGCATCCTCTATTTATCTCCCCAAAACAGAGACTTTTCCTGGGCGCCTTGCCCTCCTACTGTATTTTCGCTTTCTAAATCCCGCTCATCAACAGGAAAATCGGCAAAAGACTATTTGTCCGCATCACCAGGGGTTTTTCTTTCTTCAAGAATTCTATAAAGTTTATCATGTATATGTGTTTCGCGTCTGTCTTTTATGGTTCCCGGTTTCAAAACTCAGGATTATCGGAACCTTTAATGTATTTGACGTTAGCCGTATAATTAACTATAATTAATCCGGCTCAGAAAACCGGATGTTTGATAAGGGGAACTAAATGCCCGAAAATAAACAAACCGCAGGGAATGGAAATTTCCCCGCATGCGCAGGTTCTGTGGACAGGAACGGAAAAGTTGCATTCAACCTGTATGCCCCCGGCAAAAAATCCGTTCATCTTACGGGAGACTTCAATGACTGGAAACCGGATGCTGACCCGATGCGGGAGCAAAACGGCCTCTGATCCGTAGAAAAGGAACTTCCGCGCGGAGCATTTGCCTACTAATTTGTATAAAAAAGTTTTAAGCTATACCCCGATGAGTTAATTTGCCGGCGGGAAAGGGGGGCCGCCCGGGTTCTCCTGCTTATATTTTATGTTGCTTGAAGGCATTGCAAATTTTACTGAAGGATATTCCTTTTTGAACTCTATGAGCAGTTTTTCTATTATGAGCGTAGATATTTCCTGTCTCCTAGCGGGTATTGTAAGGTATCTAATCCTGGCCAGAACGCCCCAGTCAAGAAATTCGCACCTGATGAAAGGCTCCTGCTCATTATCCTTCACGATTTCTTCTGTAACGGATTTTGCGGCTTTAAGCAGTATCTGCTTTGCTTTTTCCCAGTCTGAATCAAAAGTAATCCTGACAGGCACCTCATCCAGCATAAACTGCTGCTCAAGCGTGTAATTTATGATAATATTCTGGAAAAGTATCGCGTTCGGTATAAGGATTCCCCTGCCGGAGCGCTCTTCCCCCCCTATTGAGCCGCCCACCTGGTTCAGTATCACATGCGTAAGCGTAATTGCCGTGACGTCTCCGGTAATGCCCGCTATAATCACCCTGTCGCCGATTTTAAACGGCTTTTTAAGGACAATCATTATCCATGCGGCTATTCCCGTCACGGGCTGCTGTAGCGACCAGCCCAGAATCATTCCCAGAAAACCCGCTGTAAGGCCGAGCAGCCCGAGCGAACCGGAAACCGCAAGCAGGGCAAATATGGCTATCACGAATTTCCATATGCCTTCCCAGATTTTCATAAAAGAGCTTACGTTTTTCTGGTCGAACGCTTCAGCAGAAAGCTGATTCCGCATTTTTCTGCTTAAGAATTTCTTCAGGTTCATTAGAATTACCAGAGTGAGGACTGTGAGAATCAAAGGCTTGTAAGGAGAATCATCCCCCCAGTATCTGGCGTAATATCTCTGGAAAAGCGTTCCTCCGGCAATTTCCTCCCTGGCGGGTTTTTGGGCCTCCTCCTCAAGCTCCGGTATTCCAAACATCTGCGCCGGCAAATCCGGCAGGAAAGCCAGTGAAGCCGTAAAAATAAACAAAATTACGATGACAGCCTTAATTTTCATTTCCTTGCTCCTATGTTAAAAATCACATATCTTTCCCGACATCTCTACTCTACGATTAAACACTTCCTTTATGATTCTCCCTCTGTTAATTGTTGATCTTAAGATTTACAGGGGCAGCATAAACCTTTCACTAGGATATAACTGACAGAAATATCGTAGAAAGCCCCAAATATATGCTGACGCCTGTTATATCCGTTACAGTCGTCAGAAAAGGTCCCGTCATCATCGCAGGATCTCTGCCAAGCGCTTTTATAAGAAATGGCAGGGTGCCTCCTATTACTCCGGCAATCAGCACATTTATTCCCAGCGCGACTCCTGCAAGTAAGCCGAGGTACGGGTTTCCCTTTAAGGAAAAAGCTATAAATCCGAAAAGGACTCCCAGCGAAAACCCGTTCACCATTCCTATGACTGCTTCTTTACTGACAAGTTTCTTGAAGTTCCCTAATTTCGCCTCTCCGAGCGCTATGCTCCTTATGGCCACTGAAAGCGATTGTATCCCGACATTTCCCCCCATATCAGTTATCATCGGAATAAAAGCGGCAAGTATCGCGACTGTGGCAATGGTAGTCTCGAAGCCGGTGATGACAGCTACTGCACCCATATTGAGGAACACATTTACCACCATCCATGGCAAACGCTTTTTTATTGCCCTGGAAGGCGGAGTGAAAAAAGATTCCTCCTGGATTCCCGCCGGGAAAGACATAAGGTTCAAAGCATCCCCAGACAGGATCTTCATAGCGTCATCAAAAGTCAATACTCCATCTATAAACCCGTTTTCTCCAACCACCGGAAGTATCATCAACCTGCGGTTTTGTATTATCCGGGCCGCTTCATCAGCCTGGTCCGTTACGTTCACGGCTACTATATCCGCATTCATTACATCTTTTAATTTTCTGGACTTGTCCACCCGGAGAAGATCCTTGGTAGATACCACTCCTATGGGCTTGTTGCTTTTATCAAGCACATAGACATAAGGCCTCCGGTCGATTATGGAAGGAGCGGACAGTATAGCTTCTAAAGTTTCAGCGATAGTCCGCTCACCTCCTGCTGAAAGAAAATACGGGGACATCATCCGCCCTACGCTGTCACGGGGGTATTTTTCTATTTTTTGCGCGTGGGCTCGAATCTTTTTTTCAAGTTTTGGAACGATATTTTCCCGGTCTTCATCTGACATGCCTCCAAGAATATCGCCTATATTGTCCGGGGGCACATTGTTTAGCATGGACATTCTTTCTTTTTCCGGCATGTCCATGAGCACAGTTATTGAAAATTCCGGAGGCATAGAGGCAATTACCCTTCCCGCCGTTTCTCTGCCCATCATTTTAAGGCATTCGGCAGCGTTACCAGCTCCGGCAGAGGTCAGCATGGCAGCCATACGACCGGGAGAAAGCAAGCGTGCTATGGATGCAGCTTTTTTAAAATCTCCGGCATTAATACATGCAGCAACTTTATCCTCTGTCTCCCTTAAAACATCCGGATTTAATAGCATGTCTACACCTCGTCCTTCGGTTAACTTTTCGTTTCGTGGATTTTCCCGTATGCTTCCATTATATTATTGCTTTGCGCCGGGATGATTAATACTTATCTTATCTGCTATTTCCTCATGTTTTCGGACGGCTTTTGAGTTCGGCGCGTCTGCCTTTCACCGTTTTGTCAGGGTTAAGTGCTAACATTATTTCATGCGGACTAATAAACTTTACTGATAATAAACGATTCGCAGGAAGGTTTCAAGGCTAAATCGGAGGAAGGCGTTTAATTAAAACTTGTGCGAGCTCCAATTCATCAAAACTACATTATGTCATAATTAGCACACAATAAACATCCGAGCATCTCCGCATATGGGAAGTTACCGTATAATTTCGAAATAAGAACGGGCAATTTGATTGTCTGTGTAATTGATACCAGCCACCGCCGGGAAATATACAGGTGAGTGCCGGTTGCCCCCACCCATTCCAAAAATCTCCCAAAACCCCAAAAAATTATAATATTACAAATTACTTCGGGGATATTATAAATTCTCAGATTCAAGAAGGTGCATATAACTCAACACAAAGAATTGAAAGGCACTTGGATTTATCACAGATTCAGGAAATTATTGATTTATTACAACTAAAGAACAATGACTTGGGTTTGAGTTCAGAAAAGTTAGCTGAACTTGAATCAGAAATTAATACGATCAAAGTTCAGATTGAATCACCTAAACCAAAAACAAAGCATCATAGGAGGAAGCTTACAATCAATCAAAAATATTCTGGAAAGTGTCGTAAGCAGTACTGTCGCAGTGATGTTACTAAAAAGAATTTATGGTCTATGGGGGTAACAATTCCTAATCTTTATTGTGAATAAAAGATATTTTATCCCACCCCCAACGTCCCCCCGCTAAAAGGCTCCGACGTCTTACCGTCTATCATAAGCTTGAGATAAATCTCATACGCGGGCAGGTTGACCAAATCATCCCGGCTGAATGCCGGATAAAATTCCTCGGAAAGATACCTCGCATCTTCCGCGCCCAGCCTGAAGGATACAATCGGAGCATTCCTGACTGTAAAACTACGATACTTCTTTTCAGCGTATTTCAGCCCAACGTTCTTCCAAACCGATATAACAAGAGAAAGGGGAAAAGAAGGAGGATGAAAGATGAACAATATATTATGGCGCTACACGCTGATGATGCTGGCGGCCGGGATATTCTCCATTCTGTTATTTTTCGGCCTTGGCACATGTCTTGACGAACTGCAAAAGGGTTTGCACTTTTTCCGGTTTGATTTTTGGAACTTTAGGATACACAAATGGGGCGGCCTGCCTTTCTGGTTCGTGGGCATGTTGTCAATAATAGTGGTGCATATGATAATTTTCTTCAAGCTGGCCTTTGTAACCGCAAGCCTTCAACTGCCGGGGCGGGGGACGTGGGGCGGCAGGGCCAGCGAGGTAAGGGCGCATGCGCCGGTGCATTTCATGAAGATCCTGGCGATAGACATAATATATGTCATTTGCCTTATAGTTGTCTACTATTACCTTGCGGCGAATCCATGGCATGTTTGGATATAGGCATTGCGAAAAAACTGAATGAAAGGAGAGCACAAAATGGAGAATACGATCAGGCAGGAGAACCACGTGTTTGGAAAC